>NZ_JAYGIG010000177.1:0-8284 GCF_034932105.1 Leptothoe sp. PORK10 BA2
GCGTAGACCTGCTCAGCACGCTATTTGGGGGTTGCCTAATGTACAGGGTTTGAGTAATTTTGCGGTGGGTGAAGTGGCCCTTAAGGACGCTATTGTTCTTCAAGAACCCAACTTGCATGTGTTACCGACGGGCATTATTCCATCTAACCCCCTGGCGATTCTGGAATCTCAGCATATTGCCCCTCTTCTAAAGGCCTGTGAGAAAGCCTACGATTACATCATTATCGACACGCCACCGATTTTAGGTCTAGCGGACGCCCTTACGATAGGACGTGAAACTGATGGAATTTTGCTGGTCATGCGTCCCGGTCGGGCGGATGCTGATAGCATCTTTGCCACAAAGACAATGTTGTCCCAGTCTCAACAGAAAGTGCTCGGTCTAGTGGCTAACGGCATTGATGTGAAGGGTAGGCCTGATCACTATTTCTCTAAGAATCAGGACTATGTGCTAAATCAGAATTCAGCAAAGTTCATGCACGTGTCCAGTGATAGTCATGACGTTAACAGTCAGGTTAATGCTAACAGTCGCCGCTAGGAGAAGGAGTGGGGCTCTATGCATAGCCTTTGACAATGGTGCAAATCTAGGTCATACAAATCCCTTTAACTAAAAATGGCTCAACTTAGCTATAACCCGATTCGATCAGCCATGCCCTTACTCTTGGGGCTGATCTGCTTTGCTCCGATGGCAGCGCTTGCTCAATCTTTACCGGCACTACCGCCCGAAGATCCCACACTACCTTTTTTTAATAATAGAGATAGTGCGGTGTCAACCAATACGGTTTCCCGCGATTATGCCTCATCCTCTTATTTGTTGGGACCGGGGGATCGAATTGAAGTGCGTGTCTACAGCTTTCCTGAATATACGGGGCCGATGTCGGTCTTGCCTGATGGAACGATTATTTTGCCTATTGTTGGCAAAGTGATGGCGGCTGGAAAAACCACCGATCAGCTGACCCAAGACCTGACCCGTGTCTTAAACACAATTCTTGTGGATCCTGCTGTTTCCGTTAGTTTAAATGCGCTACGGCCCGTTGTGATTAATGTGGCGGGTGAGGTTTATCGTCCAGGTCCCCTTCAGCTTCAAGGTGCAACTGATGTTACCGGGGCAGCCGCTTATTCTCCCCCCTATATTAGTGAAGCCTTAGTGCAAGCTGGGGGCATTCGACGGACAGCGGATATTCGCCAGGTAGTGGTGATTCGCGAGTTGCCAAATGGCAATACTGTGAGAACAAACGTCAATCTTTGGGATGCTCTCTGGTCTGCCACAGTGCCTGAAGAAATGTTGTTGAGGGATGGGGATCTGGTATTTGTTCCTCGTTTGCCAGAAGGAGAAGAACTGGTTGATAACCGTTTACTGGCGACATCGAGCCTAGCTCCGGATACGGTTCGGGTTCGAGTGGTGGGTGAGGTAACCCGACCTGGCGAAGTTGCGGTACCTCCAAATAGTTCTCTGTCTAGTGCTGTTGCGATCGCAGGTGGCCCTACAGATGATGCCAGGCTCAAAGAAGTTGTCTTTGTTCGCATGGACGACACTACGGGTGAAGTAATGCAGGAGGTTGTCGACCTTCGAAATCTAGTAGACACCTACCAGATTCAAGATGGAGATGTTGTTGTTGTACCCAAAACAACAAGCGGATCAGTCTTAGACTTAGCTGCCCGAATAGTCAATCCGTTGAACTTCCTTTTCCGGATATTTAACTTTTAACCACTGTTCGGTCTTGTTAAGCTATTCTACAAACTGAGATAGTTCCTTATCTGTGAATTAAGTGTAGCGAAGAAAATATTTTTTAAGGTCCGTTTAATATGCTCAAAAAAATTAAGCATTTGTTGTCGGACAAGTTGATCAAGAATCTTGGCTGGCTTACCGCCAGCCAGATTTTTAGGCGAGTTATACGTATCGTTCTGGTTGTTGTATTGTCCCGTGTCCTATCGACTACAGAGTATGGTCTCATCGCAATTATCTATGCGATCACTGACTTTGCGAATGTCTTTATTCAAAAAGGAGGAATTGCCCCTAAACTAATTCAAGCGAGTAAGGAAGAACTGGATGGCCTGCTAAATACATCCTATTGGGTAAATTGGATGCTTTGTCTAACCATTTTTGCCCTTCAGTGTTTACTGGCATTTCCCATCGCTCTCTTTTACAAAGAACCCAGTTTAGCCTGGCCAATCATGGTGGCGGCTACGACCTATCTGGTCAATCCATTTTATGCCGTTCAAGATGCATTAATTCGGCGTGAAAATAGGTTAGAGATTGGTGCGATCGCAACCGCTATAGATGCATTGATCAGCCAGTGTTTAGTAGTTGTTTTTGCCCTAATGGGTATGGGCATTTGGAGTATTGTGATTCCAATAGTTATTTCCCAGAGTTCTTGGTTAATAATCTATAGAATGAATCACCCATGGAAGCCTAGTGGAAAATTTACCCTCAAAGGCTATAAAGAAATTTTTGACTTCTCAAAATTCCCATTGAGCATAGAACTACTTAACTACCTTCGCTCAAATATAGATTACATATTAATCGGTCGTTTCTTTAGTGTTGAGCAACTTGGACTCTACTTCTTTAGTTTTAATGCAGGACTAGGACTAAGTTTGACAGCCATTAATATGGTGTCTAACTCAGTGTTTCCTTATCTATGTGAAGCCCGCGACAAGCTCTCTACGTTGAAGAAGAGTTATATTCGCAGCCTCACGATTTGTGCAGCTATTATCTTCCCACTAGTTATGCTGCAAAGTAGTCTGGCCCCCATATATGTACCCATTGTCTTTGGTGAAAAATGGATGGCCGCCATTCCCATTTTAATTATTGTATGTATATCAGGCTTACCCAGACCCTTTGCCTTAGTTGCTGAGCAGTTATTACTAACGGTTAACCGAGGTATGGATGGACTGAAGTGGAATATTTTCTTTACAACTCTGCTAACCATTTCCATCGTCATTGCTGCTCAATTCAATATTACCGCAGTAGCAGTGGCTGTCTTAGCTGTCCATCTTGTGTGCCTACCTTTCTTTACCCTCTTTGTTTCTAAATCCGTTTTTTCTGGGTCAAAATCTCTTTTCCTTTCATAATTCCCATTGTGTTTGACTATAGCCTCTAAAAAATCTCAAGTATATTCCCATGATTTCAACACCCCTTATCTCCGCAGTTATTCCAGCATACAATGCGGCTAATTTCTTGCCCCAGGTGATTCAGTCTGTATTAAATCAATCCTATGCAAATTGGGAGTTACTGATTATTGACGATGGATCAACGGATGAAACGAACGCAGTCGTTAATGATTTCTGCAAATTAGACCCCAGGGTCAAGCTGATCTCTAAAGAAAATGGAGGAGTTTCTGTCGCTCGAAATTTAGGTGCTGAGCTAGCTAAAGGAGAGCTAATAGCATTTCTTGACTCGGATGATCTCTGGCTAGAAGATAAGCTGGCAGTCCACGCAGACTATATGGCCGCCCATCCTAATGTGGGGGCTAGTTTCTCACGGGTTGAACTGATCGAATCCGATGGTAAAACTACTCAAAAAACGACCAACAATATAGTTGATAAGCTTCAGCCTCAAGATTTGTTCTACAGTAATCCAACTGTCACAACATCTAACCTTGTGATTCGAAAAAACGTTTTTCAAGAATTAAACGGTTTTGATGAATCAATGCAGTATAACGAAGATATAGACCTCCTATTCAGGCTTTCATTTCAAGATGCCTGGGCAATAGATGGTATTGATCAAGTCTTAGTTCAATATCGCCTGCACTCATCTGGATTATCCTCCACCTTGATAAAAATGGAAGACGGATGGGCAACATTAATGCAAAAAGCTCGTCAAAAGGCTCCTGAGTTGGTCGATCAGCATTATAGTGCTGCCAAAACCGCTCAACTGCAATATTTAGCTCGCCAAACACTACGCTTAAATCTTTCCGCATTACTAGGTGTCACGTTTATTAACCGGGCATTAGTAAGCGACTGGCAGAGTTTTTGCAAGAACCCAAAATCAGTTTTACTCGCATTGCTTCTTTACTTCAAACTAGTCACGTTTAACCTATTTAAGTTCAGTATCTAAATGCTGCAGAAATTATCAAGAGTGGTCCTGAAATATAAGTTTGGCTGACTAAAATTGCTCTCGTACAATAGGTTTAATTATAGGGTGTAGTGTCGTGCTTAGAATTCCGAGGTATTTAGAATACGTTTTTGTCTGTTTTGGACTGTGGTTCTTCCTTGGCAATCCCATTCACCTAATTACTGGTGGTGGTGCTGGTCAACTAGTTGATTTGTCAGAGGCAGATTCCAATTTTCTACTCCCAGGGATAAGTACGGCACTTCATGCCGTATCCTGTTTGGGGATATTACTACGTTGGAAAATGATTGTGACTCGTTTAAAGTCGAGTCCTCAAGCATTGCTTTTAATCGTATTTTTATTGTTGGTTGTACTTTCTTCTAATTGGTCAGTATTTCCCAATATTTCGTCACGGCGAAGCATTCTTCTAATCGGGGCAACAGCCTTTTCTGCGTATTTTTCGTTGAGCTTTAGCTTCAAGCAGCAGGTCAAATTTTTAATAATCGCACTCTGTATAAATACCGTTGTCTGTTTTCTCTTTGGTGTATTGCTACCGAAGTATGGAATTATGCATGATGCACCCCATACAGGAGCTTGGCGAGGCGTATATACCCATAAAAATAAGTTGGGTGCCCAAATGGCCCTAACTACAGTGTTTCTTCTCATTACTCAATATACAGAAATCTTTCGAGGTAGAGCTAAGCTAGCGATTTCTGGTTCTATGGTTTTATCGGCTTTCCTGGTTGTAGCTGCTACATCAACAACGGGGCTATTGGCGACAGCGACAATGACGCTAACATTTTTTGTTTGCAATGCATTGATGTTGAGTTACCGGTCTATGGTGGTTGCAGTTAGTTCCATTACCTTAACGGCAGGACTAGGTATTTTCTATATACAAACTAATGCAGATGCGTTCTTCGGGGCATTTGGAAAAGGGACAGATTTATCAGGTCGCAGTGATATTTGGCCTGCTTTATTTCATATGATTTCGCAAAAGCCGTTTCTAGGCTATGGCTATAATGGCTTCTGGGGACCCTATGGTGCTCCAGCTGATATTGTCAGACAGATAGCTGGGTGGCCTGTGCCCAATGCTCATAATGGGTTTATCGAGGTTTTGTTAAATTTAGGATGGATCGGAGGGATTCTATTCTTTTCAAGTTTTCTAATAACGTTCCTTCGGTCGCTTCAATTAATTCGAATGACGAAAAAATCCTATGCGATATATCCTGCGGTTATGATGGTTTTTCTAATATTAAGTAACATCACAGAGAGTAATCTTTTCGTTGGCGACTCCTGGATTCTTTACATTTGGGCATCTTTATCTTCCATTCAAATCTTATCTAAATGGTCAGATGATAATTCCAATGAGACGCATGACTTAGTTCCCGAGATACCGCGAGAGTTTTCCAAAGTCTAAATTTAAACCTAGCAAAGCTTCTATTATCCCGGCAGGGCTATGGCAGAATGGATAAGTTGAACCCCTAATTTCATAAGGTCTATGACATGAGACAGCTTTTGTATGATTGCCGGATTAATATATTTTTTATTTCATATTTAAAGATAAAAAACTTGAATATCCAATGTCTAGCTATTATTATTTCCTGAACTTGGCATGTTAATCATGTATGAGTGTATGACTCTGAATTTGGTTGCCTATGTAGGGCTTTCTTTAAAGGAGAAAAAATCTATAACAACCTTATTCGTATACCCATGGAATGTTTGCCTTTGAAATATTCCTAACTCAGATAGTTCTAAAACTCACCTTATTTACTTTAATATATTTACATATTTGTTTGAGTTGGAAATTATTTTTGCAAATTAGAGGCTTTATAGTGAATAAAAGACTAGTGTCAATCGTAATTCCAGTCTTCAATGCTGAGAAATTTGTAGGAAGAACAATCTCTTCAGTATTAGACCAAACTTATAATAAACTTGAGATAATCATCGTAGATGATGGATCACCTGACCGCAGCATTGAAATTTGTCATCAGTTCAATGATCCTAGAATTAAGATTATTAAACAAGCCAATCGTGGTCTTGCAGGAGCTCGCAATACTGGCATAAGAAACGCAACTGGTGATTATGTTGCCTTAGTTGATGCCGATGACCTGTGGACTAAAGATAAAATTGAGAAGCATGTTAGTCATTTAGAAAAAAATCCTCATGTTGGCATTAGCTTTAGTTATTCTCTACTAATTGATGAAGAGGATAATCCAACGGGGCTAAAGCAAATTCCCACAAAGGTCACAAATATTACGCCTGACTATATTCTTCGTCGTAACCCCATTGGCAATGGTTCATCCCCAGTATTTAGAAGGAAGGTATTTCAGGACATTGAGTTTATAGATCATCTTCATGGTGAAGAAGAGACATTTTATTTTGATGAAAGCTTTAAAAGGGCTGAGGATGTTGAGTGTTGGCTAAGAATCGCACTGGAAACCGATTGGGCCTGTGAGGGTATTCCCGAGCTACTGACACTTTATCGCATCAATAGTGGTGGTTTGTCAGCGAATGCCCTATCCCAATACGAATATCTGGAGAGGATTATTGATAAGTACTCTAAGGCTTATCCAGAAGTGTTGGGTGATTCCGTAAGTCTTGCTAAGGCTTATTTTCAGCGATATATTGCTCGTCGCGCTGTCAGTATGCGAGATGCGCCATTGGCTATGGAAATGTTGCATAAGTCGATCTCTAGTGACATTCGGATTTTGTATGAAGAACCTAGAAAAACGCTGATTACTCTTGGAGCTGTTTACTTTCTCTATTTAACACCCAAGAAGGTTTACGCTCATCTGGAACAAGCTGCGATGAATTTTGCTAAAGGATTTTGATGTAACACTATGTATAGCAATACTCTGAACAGAATTAGGAGACTAGAATCTGGTAGCCACAAAGACTTAAATAGTTAGGATGTGATTTAATCAAAGTCTCGTCTAAGTCGCGAATAAACCTGTCCAACAGATGCTGATTGAGTTTCCGCCGTTTGTAGGAGGCCATGGAAAAAGGCAAAAGGTTCCTGTTGCACCGATAGCGTGTAGCCGATGAGTTGTTCGACGTCTACCGCCGCGATTATTGAGGTCTCTAACCCCGTGCAGTTTTCTCGCTAGACGGAACAAATGTCTTTGCTTTTCCGTCTGAAATATTAGTATAGTTATCTATTGAGTAGGCTTAATAGATATAAATTTTCAACGTCGTTTTATGGTTGATGAAGTGACATTTATTTCTAACAGTCAGAAATTTGTATTTGTCCATTTGCATAAGTGTGGCGGTACCAGTATTGAGCGTGCTCTGGATAAAGAGATGCAGTGGAATGATGTTATGTTGGGCAGTACTAAGTACGGCGAACGTTTACAGAAGTCGTATCAAAAGAAGTTTGGTATCTATAAGCATTCATCGGCCGCTGAAATTAAGGCGATGATGGGCGACGAAGTTTGGCGTGAGTATTTTACTTTTACAGTAGTTAGACATCCTATAGATCGGATGGTTTCATTCTATGAGTATTTGCAGACTTATTATTTGGGAGGATACCGGGGACCTGCGATAAAATTAATGTATTTTGTGGACCAAATTAGTCCAATACCCCCAGCTTTGACTCAGCTGCCGAAGCTATATGATGCCTTCAGGTGGCCTGAGATAGTTGCTTGTATGAATAGTAAAAAAATATCTGATTTTATTCACACGAATGAGTGTTGGCAGTCCTATGGAGCCATGACTCAGTTTGAACAACTCTCTGATGAAAGTGGAGAAAATTTGATTGTTGACTATGTTGCTAAGTTAGAGGATATTAACAGCGATTGGGATTACATTTGTCAGAAACTGAATATCTCAGCTCCATTAAAACAGTCCAATAAAAGTAAAAGAAAATATAAGGACTGGAGACAGTACTTTAGTCTTGATGATATTAATTTTCTGACAGAAAAATATAAGAAGGACATGGAAGCCTTTGGCTATAGTCTTTGATGACGAAATTCTCATATGTAGAGTTTTTGAGGTTTGAAGTGCTTGATTGATAAATTTATTTTAGTCAATAGCCTTAAAAATATTATTTGAATGAGTTATTGAATGTAGGCATGTTTCGTTAAAAACATGCCTACATTCGTAAAGATTCAGGGGGTCAGTCTCCTTCAGGGATCAATGAAGGTGCAGGAGAACCATGTCGAGAGGCTTTTAACGCATCGGTCAGGAAGTCAAAGATCGAGCGTTTCTGAGCCTTTAAGCTGGTAACGGTGGTCATCA
>NZ_JAYGIG010000178.1:0-8048 GCF_034932105.1 Leptothoe sp. PORK10 BA2
CTAGTTTTATCCAACGGTTCTCACTCGATAATTTGCCCCCAAACGGCAGATAGAAGTTCTCGAACGATAGTTGCCCCGGTGATGAGTGTCGGTACATGTCCCTGATTAAGTGCAAGGGTTTTGTGCAGTTTAGCCAATTTCCTGTGCACCTAATCAGGACGTAACAGCCTGTAACCCTTGTTAAGTCTACGTCGCTATTTTTTCAGCAAGCCCTAAATATTATGTTCGAAGACAACATGAAGACTGTTGTTTTCGAACAACTCGAGTCTATCGGTACTTTTTTGTCAGAAATTGCCTAATCCTCTAAATGTATGCTGTTTACTTTTTTGAACGAACGGCAGCTTATACCAAGGGAGATAGGGATATTCATGGTGCTCCCAGTGATACCCAAAATGATAGCAGGTTATAAACGACCAAAAAATAGGGTAATAGCTACTAGTGGAGCAATGAGAATTTTCAATATCACCTGATTCGGAGAAACTTTCACTACACAAACGATGTGGGAAGAAAGTCCCAAAGAGGAATAGCTGTATTGAGCTAAGGAAGATGGGCAGTATCCAAAACAAAAGTAGATTGACAACGGAAATATGAAACCCAACATGGAGGGTTAGAAAGAGAATTCCTATCCCCAAAAACAGGGCAACACTTTGTTTGACATCCAGATAACTTTGCATGAATTTTAGATACCAGGCAAAGATATTACGATGAATGCCATCATGAAAGTCTGGATCACTCGCTTGACCAGGATGGCGATGGTGTTGCCAATGATTAAGTGAAAGCTTCTGGTAAGACAGAAATGCGTATAGTATGACGGCTAGTTGTCCAAACCAGTAATTTAATCGGAGACTACCTGGCAGTATGGCTCCGTGAATGGCGTCATGGGCCACAATGAATAATCCCGTCTGGAGAAACGTTCGTCCTAAGATAGCCGGCAAAAACCATAGGAGTGATAACTGCCTAATATCGATCAATGCGAGGAATTCCAGACTGCTTAGCCAAAGCAACATGATGAGCAAAGCCATCAGTGAGCCAGTCAACCGTTTTGGTGTTAGATTATGCTGCACACTTATTAGAATTTCAGGCGTTACTGGATAAAGAAGGGTTGGGGTTGGGGGCTGATGCGCGAGTGAGGCAGACTTCTGCTCTTCTATCTTATAAACGATTAGGTTGACCTACTTAGGAGTTTGCGCAAAAATAACACACTGCTGTTTAGCATCTCATACGCCCTTCTCCCCAGGGAGAGGGGCTGGTTAACTGCTCGTGATTGGGACTTATTGAAGCGCACTCCCTTTGCCAGGAAAGTTGTCATTTCACTAACGTTCATCCATAAGCACCTGTTCATAGTTAGGATCGTCAGTGCCAAGTAGTTTGTCCCAGAACGTGAAATAGAGCCCGTAATGCAGGGTGTATTTGCGATGATGAATGGAATGATGAGCGGGGCCAATCACCCATCGCCCCAGCCAATGGTGAGGAAATAACACTGGCAATCGGTCGAGGCCAAGATGGTTGACAACCGCCCACACCGTCATCGTGATCAGGACTGCAAATAACGTAACAAAATGCAGCGGAATGACAAAGATAATGCCGACTAAAAAGAGAGACTGCACAATTGCCTCTAGGGGATCAAAGGCAAAAGACGTCCAAGGGGTGGGATAACGCGATCGATGATGTCCTTGATGAAACCAGGGAAAGAGTAATGGGTGATGAAACAACCGATGGGTAAAGTAAAAGTAGGTATCTTGAAGGATTAATACGCCCCCATAGCTTATTCCCAAGTACCACAAACCATATTGTTGAGGGTCACCATACGAGCGAGTCAGGCCCGCACTGTACCCTGAGAGAATAAAGGATGCTGCCAGTGAAAACATACCTGCCGAGAGCACAGAAAGTCTGATATCGCGACGAATTGTGCGCCAAGAGGGATGCCGATGTTGCAAATTATTATTAATAAAAGACTGGCTGAGGGGAGAATAAAAGAGCCCATAGGTTATCCCTGCTATCAGAAAATACCGGAACAGAATAATTCCAAAAAATATGATGCTGTAGAACTCAAATGAATGATCTATCAATGTCAATTCCTTGCGCTCATTTATCTCGATACGGATCACCATTATTTCTGGACTGGTTTTACCGAAATTGAGATCTGGTATCCATAACCATTTTACCTAAGCAGTGGATATTATGTAGTTCTCTAAGACTGGCATGTTCTGGTAGCAATGACGGCAGCGCCAGTAAAGTCTATTTGAACAAGCATGGCGAAGTAAAATATTTGAGCATAGCAAACAAGTATGTCTGCTATGCATCGCTTGGTCGAATTTTATCGAACGGAACTGCCGTTTCTGCTTTAGAGACGGTTGTTTTACTAACGTTACTGAAGAAGCCATTTAAATTACCTCACTATTGAGAATCACCTGATCCTGCTGGTCGAGAATGACGCGCGTCACAGAAGGTTGACCCATTGACCTATTCAGGGGTTACCTAAATACATCATGGCGTAACGAGGATTGAAAAAGCGTTTGCGCAGCGTTTGAGTTGCGTGATTTGTACAGAAATGCATTAATTTGATTTGATTCAATTGTCTTAGCATTTTCGCTCTCGTTGATGCGAAATCGTTGGTCTTGCCTTCCCAGAGGAGCTAGGGGCACATCGACCGGGTTATAGCTATTTCTGCAGGAAACGTTTCGTGTTAGGTTCTGCTCATACCCATAAAACTATACGACTCCGCTCAGCTAGCGAGGAATGTGGGACGGTTACCCTGAAAAAAATACCTGTCGGAGAAGTTTAGCGACGCCTAATTGTTGTTATAGGCGTATCTTAAAACTTTGTATCGGATTAAATCATTTCAATCCAGAAATAGAACATCTAACCATCACAGTGTGGTGAAAAGCGATTGGCTACGATCAATAATATATTTGTATTTGATACCAACGGTGTCATCACGATGGTTGCTGATGCTATAGCTTTGGCCAGTCTCCTCGTTGCACCAATTACGATTACATCCTTTAGCATATAAGTGATCTGGCTCGCAATCGATTCCTAACGGACCTGCCGATTGCTATATCTGATTGTTTTATGGGTCAAATTCATTAAAGGATATAAATCCTTGATTTCTCCCTCTCCAATCCTCAAACCTTCCTTCCAGTACCAATTTCTAATTATTGGCTACGGCAACACATTACTGAGTGGCGCAGCAGTAGGGCATCAAGTCGCCAAAGAAGTAGCCGCGTGGAGCCTACCGTCAGTTATATCCTTAGCTGTACAACAACTGACACCAGAACTGGCCATTGTCATTGCTGAGACCGACTACGTGATTTTTGTGAATGCTTGTGCTCAAAGCTACGCTCAAGCCATTAAGATCACACCGCTCGCTGTTTGCAATCAAAGGCCTAATGCTATTTTCAACAATACTGATGGCGGTGATCCACTATCCTTACTTAAGATCACACAAGAGCGCTATGGACTTCACCCCCAAGCTTGGTCAATACACATTCCAACCGAATGTCTTCATTTCGAAAATCAGCTCTCTGCCACTACCCATCAGGGTTGTGATCGTGCGCTGAGGACGATTGCACAGTTTTTTACAATCTATCGACAGCCCTTCTTACCATAGAACCTATTTGGAATTTCCTCTGAGTTAATCTCCTTGCCATTCCCGATCTTCCAGTTCCTGTTGAGGCAAGAGTAATGTGGTTTCAATTTCTTTCCGGATGGCTGCTGTTACCTCACAATTACTATTCAGACAGTCTATCAGGAGCTGATTGGCATTGTAGTAACGTTGTAGCATTTGTTCCTGTTCAGAAGTAAACTGCCAGGGATGGTGTATATTGCGGTAATGGGTGATTGTACTGTTCAATCGTTCTACCCAATCGGCATAGTTTTTTTGCCACCAGTCCTGAAGCCATTCCTGATTTTGGTGGGGAGAGGGCAGTTGATCTTTCAATTGTTGGAGAGATTTATAAAAACCAGCATCCAGAACTATGACGAGGATATTGTTGAGTGCCTGGCTACAGGCATTGATATAGGCAAAGTCCTGACTGCGATGGTTTGCAAACTCTTGTAGTAAGTTTTCTAACGCGGCATCTAACAATATGCCCTGATCTAGCGTACTGGCTAATGCAAAATGGTCTGCTACAGGGGAGTTTTGGGCCAAGGCCAGGTAAAAGGCTCGAGTGGTGGCAAGTTTCGGCTCAGTTGGGAGGGTCTGAGATTTTTGGCTGGCCCATATCAAAAAATCTTGTAGGTAGGGATCCTGAGAGATCAGGGCATCAATCTGTTGTTTCATTAACTGTATCAGCCCATCGGCGCTGCGCAACATGGCAGCAGTCAATAAGAAGATTTCTCGCCAATGGGAATCGGTAATGTGACTCACCAGACCTCCCAGGGCTTGCTCTAGGGCCTGTAAATTATGGGTGGCCACAATTTTTCGAGCCGTGAAGTATTCTTGAAATACCAAATAAGAAAACGAGAAAATTCCTCGCGCTCGTTCGATTAAGAGGCCATGCTGTGCCTCAATCGCTTTTAGTATGGCTTCGCTTTCGAGCTGCAGTTCCTCTGGTGCTAAAACTGCTCCTGGCAAATTCTGCAAATAGTCGCCAATGTATTGTTCGATGGTACGTTGCTCAAAAAAATACTGCCCTTGTTCAAAAGTAACGGCGGCCAGCTGGCTCAGGAGCCTCAGTTTTTGGGGCAGTAAAAACCCTCGGTAGGCATCATCTCGTTCGACACCCTTGGCTTCATCCCACTTGCCTAGCAGCAAGTTCAGACCTTGTTTATAAAACTCAGCCCGCTTGGTTGGAAATTTGCCTTGCCCTTGAAACACCCAGCAAGCCAGATGAAGAAAGAGAGGAGTGGTTACCAGTTGTCGAAACTGCCAGTTTTCAGGGAAGTTCAGCTTATGAATAAACTGAGCCGACTGTTCTTGCCCCGCTTGGGCCGTCGTTTTGGTCAGGGCCACAAACCACTTTTGGGCAAAGGTGGCAATTTGCGCCTGGGTAAAGGGGGCAATTTCTACATCGGTGAAGCCTCGCAACTGTAGTGGTTGGGCAGCGGTGCGGCAGGTTACCACAAAGCGATTGCGGTGATACTGGTCTGAAAATTTGCGGATTTCTCTCAGAACCGCTGGAATATCCTGATTAAGTACTTCATCCATACCATCCATTAGCAGTAAGACTCGCCCGGCTTTTAACAACGTTTCGAGGGTAGATGGGCTGGAAAGATCAGACGAAAGTAATATTTGATGAGTATAGTCTAAGAGGTTAAAGTCACCGTTGCGGTTAGACTCAGCGGCAAAGTCCCTGAGTGAGATAAAGATGGGAACGTGATCGGCAGCAAACTCGCCCTGGATACATTGAATGGCGAGATGTTTGATAAACGTTGTTTTGCCCACCCCTGGTTTCCCTAGTACCCTGAGCTTTAAGTAGGTTTCAACCGCCTGCATGCCGGGTATTTGCTTCTGCTCAACTGCACCCAAACCAACTCGATCAAATTCAGTCAGTTCCAGGTTTTGTAAGTCAGTGATTTCAAGCTGCTGTTGACTGGTTAGTTCCTCCAAAATATTGACATCTACATAGATGTCATCCAGGCTAACTGGATGATTGATGTCGAGTAACTGTAAGATACCGCATTGATTTTCAATGGTGTCATGGCATTGCGATCGCACCTCCTTCACCAGATCATCTATATCCAGCAAGGTTTCTTTACCCCCCTCTCCAGGGTCAGGAAATTCTGCGGGTGGATCCATCGCAATGTCTCGCCACTCTAAATCCAGTACTGAACAAATCTCCATAAAAAATTGGCGATCGACAGATTGCCCTGTGAAAAATCGCCAAATGGGTTGGCGGGTCTTGAGGTTGACCTCTGCTGCCAGATTTTCCTGGGTCCATCCCTTCAGCGCAAATGCTCGCTTAGCCTGTTGAATTCCAGTTAATGATGCCCGGAGCGATCGTTTTACCATGGCAGAACAACTCATATAAAACTCAGTGTCCCAATCTATAGCAACCACTCCACGTTGCAGCTGCAAGCCGCCATCGCCCTGAGCGCACACTCGGCATCCCAAGCGATAGGGCAAAAGCTATATTTTTACCTCAGTAACTTCAGTGAAATTATACAAACCTTCCAGAAAGTTGCTTCAACTCCCTTCGGTCTGACATAAAATCAAACATTGTTATGGTCCCTGTAGCGATTAGGAACAATTCCGGTAGATCAAGCCGTTGTTTCTAAAGTCTTCTGAGCAGAGAATTTCAGTCGTTGCTTAAAACCAGCCCTTTCAAGGTGAATTGAATACTTTTAATAATTGCCAAAACCTTTTTTGAAAAGGAGTTCTGGGCTTTCATGCCGAAAAAGCACTGTCTACAATCTGAGAGCTTTCTAACAGGAATCGTAAAAACTTCAGAATAAGATAGCTGAAACACCCATAAGTTCGTCGACCCAATTCGCGATTTAGTGCATTTGTTCTTATTTTGGCATGGGCGAATATGATTGAAAGTCCTGCTGAGTATTGGTTTTAGCCAAATATAAAGCTCAAACATGTCACACCTTTAGAGGGCTGTTGCTTAAGACCTCACCTATCACCGGTATAAAGGTTTCAAGCAACGACACATTGTTGAATTTTTGTAACAAATTCAAACATCCCGCTAACTCAAACGCTGGTCTGGCTGAGTGAAAATACTAAAGCTCACACCTCGATCACTACTTGGAGGTTGCCCCGCTTTCTCACCACTCGACAGGCGGTTGCCTCCTGGGAACGCTCAAACTCCAGATCGAGTAGTGTGTGACCCACCCTTGAAATTTTTCAGCGACTATAAGTTCACTGAGGCTGGCAATGTGGGCTGTATAACCCGCAAACAGTTATTGGGCACGTCCGGCACAAGATTCACCATAATTTTCAAGAGCTGAAAGACCGTACCGGTGGCCCAAGCTTGGGGTGAACAGGCCACCGGATACCGTACCGGGCTGCCGGTGGGCGTCCGATCAAAGCCACAAAATAGTTCAGGGGGACACTGATAGGGTTGCTGAGTGGTCATGTCGAAAATGCCCTGGGCGATTTCGAGGGCCTGTTCTGTAAATCCCAGCGATCTCAACCCCGCCGCAATTATGCCATTGTCGTGGAGCCATACAGAACCGACATGATACCCCATGGGATTGTAGGCGACAGAAGTGCTACTCAGGGTACGAATGCCCCAACTGCTAAACATGTCAGGGGCCAGCAGTCTTTCCGCCACACTGCGGGATTTTTCGGGAGAAAGAATTCCTGACCCGAGGCAGTGCCCTGGATTAGAGGTGATGCTGTCTACTGGTCGGCCGTTACCATCTAAGGCCAGGACAAAATAGCCCTGATCAGGGAGCCAGAAGTCTTGCTCGAAGCGTTCTTTGAGGGCTTTAGCTTCGGCTTGCCAGCGATCGCTCCAGCCTGGCCTCTGCTGGAGACTGGCCAGAGGACTCAATCGTACTTGAGCGGTGTAAACATAGCTCTGGACCTCTGCTAGGGCGATGGCACCTTCGGCGATGGTGCCCTTGGCATCTACAATACAGTCATCAGAATCTTTCCAACCCTGGTTATGTAAGCCCCCAGAAGATTTGCACTCATAGGTGACATAGCCAGTCTTCTCGCAGCTGCGGTCAATCCAGGCCATCGCCGCAAGAGCATGCTCTCAAAACTGGTCAAGCAGGGTGCGATCGCCTTTCCAGGCATAGTAATCGGCATAGAGCATCAGCCACAGCGGTGTGGCATCAACCGTACCGTAATAGGGGGTATGGAGCACTTCACCCGCACGAGACATTTGTCCCAAGCGCAGCTCGTGGAGCTTAAAGGGTGACAAGGAACTTCAAGTCTAGATTTGGCAATGATTTGGGAAAATAGGAAGGCAAAAAAATAGGGGACTAAGCATCCCCCACAAAAAATAATATGTTGCCTTCAGTATACTGCATATTCACCTGACTTCGGCAGGCATTCACACCTAACTTCGGCGGTTAAGTCAGCCTTAACTTCGGCAGGGTGATCTCGGCAGACATCTGAGAGTGATTATAGGTTGAATTGAAACTGAAGAAAC
>NZ_JAYGIG010000179.1:0-7430 GCF_034932105.1 Leptothoe sp. PORK10 BA2
AATGCTTTGAGGTTGGTAACACTGTTCATAGACGATTGAGGTTAGTTGTGTTTCCTCAGCTTCGTCTATGGAGCGATCTGGCTCAAGGGCTGATCGCTCTCTCAACATTTTTTGTCTAAACTCCAGTGGTAAGTGTGTTAGACATTATGTATCTGTACTCTGGACAATAGTCTGGTGCAACACTTTCGCTTCAATTTGAGATTGAAAGCGGTTCAAACTTTCTACTAAATTTTTCTCTACCAGCAGTCTAAACCGATTTTTTCCAGCAGTGCGCCGACGATTCCTCCTGGTAAATCAAAGGCAAGTGTCAGGCGCAAACGGCACCCTTGATCCGTGGGAAAAAAATCAGCAGAGCCATGGTTTGCTAGCCCAGACACTGACTCCCAGGCAATTAACCGTAAGGGGATGCGTCGAGTAATGCGAGAAGTCCATTCGGTCAATAGTGGAAATCCAGTTCTGTTGCAAAAAGTTAACGAGGAGAGAATCTCCCTATCGACACCCCTCTGATTACACGGATACTCCGAAGATTTCGTTGATGAAAGAGATCTGTCCCATGACATCTCCTTTTTCAACACCGCTAATCTGACCTTTGCGAATCATGTTCATCGACTCGTAACCCTTGAGAGTTCGTCTGGCTGTATTGAATGAGCTAAATCCTAGACCTGGCTTGGTTCGTCGTTTGATGAAGCGATGATTCTGTTCTACTGTAGTGTTCAAATACTTGACCTATCTGGTTTCTGTCGTGTTAGGTAGAGCTTCATCTGCTTTCAAAGCATCAATAGCCGGCGGATAAGCCGCCTTCTTATTGACCGTGATGACCCTGAGGTCAATCGTATGAGGGGCGTTGAGCACCTTCTTTAAGAACCGCTTGGGGGCTTTGGCATCGCGATTGGCACGGAGCCTGAAGTCCAAGGTATTACCCGCTGAATCAACGGCTCGGTAGAGGTACGTCCACGGGCCTTTGACGTTCACATCGGTCTCGTCCACTCGCCAGGAATCGTTGGTGGGCTTGAGATACGGACAACAGCGCTGGTCCATCTCCGGGCTATAGGCTTGCACCCAACGGTAGAGCGTCGTGGGGTCAACCTTAATGCCGCGCTCCAGCAGCATCTCCTCCAAATCCCGGTAAATCAGGCTATAGCGGCGATACCAGCGGACCGTTCAGCCAGATCAGATCTGATTGGAAGTGACGCCATTTGAACGGTTCTCAGGAGGGCATGAGGTAGGTTGCGAGCAGGACATCTCAGCATACCAAGTCAGAGGCTATGCCTTTTTTGCAACACAGCCGCATTATTAGCGATCTTCAGCTTTTTCTTAGTCTTAAGGAACACATATATTACGATCAAGCAACTTCTATAGTTCCTGGCTAAATAGACTAAAAATACTTTTTACTGCGAACACCAAGGTTTTATTACCTTTACTTTCTACAGAGAATTTGGACACAAAAATCATGCGGAGTAAAAGAGACCCTAATACCTCCTACATAGCAATGATTCAGCTAATGAGCTTTAGTTAAGCAGGGGGAAGCAATATTAACCCCTATGTTCAATTAATAGTCGCCTAGCAAAAGCTAAAGTTCAGTCAGAACAGCAGTTTTAAGACTTATGCTGATCAATTAACCAAGCATAATTGGTTCGCCACCTTATTGAGTCACCTTATGCTGATAACTTAGATAACTTACCTCCAAAAGCAAAGGGTTTGAGGTATTTGAGATTTAGCCTAAAAATCCAAAAAGCTGACAACCAGCCCATATAGAATATTCAACCATCAACTAAATTAAGCAATATTTCTATGACAGCATTTTGTCAGCACAGCTGAATGTCTCTGCTATATGATGGCTCTATCAGGAAGCATAAGCATTGCTTCTGGGCTAATAATGCTTACCCGCAGTGCAATAAACTCATCTACCGCTTGATAACTCACATCATGGAGAACGGAGTCATGGATATGTACTCCAAAGTGTTAGAAGAACTCAGGCAAACCAATCGAACATTAGAGATGGTATTTGCTCGTATGGAGCAGATTCAAACAGAACAGGCTGCTTTGTTTAACGCATTACAAAACAAAACCCAAGAATCTTCCCGTCAGCTATACCCTACATCTGAAGCATACTATATGCTTGGCTTTAACAATCCCGAATCCCTTCGCCATGCCATTCGAAAAGGTGAATTTTTATCGGGTACAGAGCTCCAAAAACGCGGTCGCCGTTTTGTTGTTGATGTTCAAGCTTACAAAACAAGAAAAACTAAAGAACAGAGTCGTCGTCGCGTCGTTTAGGGGGTATTGGTCGATCAGCTGCATTCAAGGCTCTCTTCACAGCCTGTTGACTATGGGCAAGAGAAATATGCTTGTGGTACCTCGCCAAATGAATGCTGGGCGTATGCCCCATTAAGTTAGCACTAACTGTTTCTGGTAAGTTAAAATTCACCGATGTGCGAATCGCAAACGCATGGCGTAAGTCATAGGGTTGAAACGGTAATCCATAGCGGTGAAACTGATTGTTAATCTTTTTACCTAAATTACCTTTGGTATAGGCATGTTCAGCATCTATACGAGGACGACAAATATTTTTCAATCCCCACGCCTCAACCCATTCAGGGTAAAACAACTGAAATACCAGACGCGGTCCCGTCTTTCCCTTCAAAACCTGGAGCCCTTCCGGCACCCACTCACAGAAAAACGCTTCGTGGGGCCTTAACCCTGCCGCTGCCATCATGCCATAAACCCATCGCCACCCCTTGTTGGGAATGCGCTCAAACCACTCCACAATCAATTCATCACTGGGTAACTCGCGATCCTGCACCTTGCTTGGCCCGTAGTTACCTTGATATTGCATTAAATCCACTTCAATTTGCGCAAAGTCCGCCAGCTTCTGCAATCGCTGAGAGGTCTGTTGCCGCATTCGAGTGTTGTGGGGCTGCTTCAACACCTGCCCAATCAAGATATCAGCCGTTAACTTTTTATTCGGTGGCAATCGCTTAAACACCTTGGCCCAGTTCTCATTCCACGTAGACTGCTTCAGCTCATTGCGACTACGGTAGTCCTTCTCAAATTCTTTAATGACATCCTTGGCAGTGTGTTTCACCTTCACCAGGTGAACTTCATAATCAGCCCAGTAAAACTCCTTGGTTGCCAGCCGTGCCCCCAGAAGTTGCGCATCCTTTTCAGCCCGCTTTAAACCATCTGGATTGGCCGGTAAGTTAAGAGCGATCCGTTGCTGATAGGGAACGATGCGATTACTTCCCGGTTTTGGTGGCAACGTCGCTCGCATACTCAGCGAACTGCCCCGCTGCTCTAGGACTACCTTAGTATTATTCGCCTTTAACCTGGCATTAACCGCTGCCAACGTGTATTCAAGCTTCGGCATAAGCTGGACTAAGTCTGGACTAAAATTGGCCTAATTTCCTTAAATATACATCGACATCAATAGACATTTAAGTAACGTAAATTCAGGGTGTTGAAGCGCTAAATTACCTGCTACTATTGCATTTAACCGCTGCGGATGTAGTTCAGTGGTAGAACGTCAGGCAGATTTATAGGCATTGAAATAAAAGGGTTTCAAGCTCCGTCAGATAGGTTTCCTTAAAAATCACATTAAAAACTGCTCACTATCATTGGAGCGAAAATCGGCTTTTTCAAGCAGGCAATGTGTGCTGGTTAAGCATGCGATCGCGCAAGCGCTGACTTATCAGTTCGCACCACTCCTGAGAAAGTCGTACCACCTCCTGTCGTTTTTGCTCATCCCCCCGCCAATCTGACCAACTTAACTTCCAGCGACTCAGTAACCGTTGCAGATCAGCCAACTCAACAGCCTGGTCCAGGCTAGTCTCCAAATCAATACCCGGTACTATCCACTCGATAAAAAACTGACTTTCCCTGATAAGGTGCTCAACAACTGACTCACCCGTACCACTTTCAACAAAAGCCTGGATGCGAGTCAAATTCAACGCAAGACTTTCCAGCTGAGCTGTTTGGTCAGCCTGAAGGAATCGTTTTTTGAGAATGTCCCAACTCACTCCCATTGAATTTGAACTCCTTCTAGAAACGACCTGATAATTTTCTCTATCTTTTGACGTAACTCAAGATCTTGTATTTGCATTGAACGATTGTTTGCACTAGGGCGAATATTAATGATCGACTCAAAGCCCACAGACTGACTCGTTGGATACCAGTCCGCCCCCCAAACATTGCTCTGCTCGCTACCATCATCCAACAAAACCAGCTCACAATCAGCGTGCAATTCCCCGCCCCCAGCCAAAACTTCACGCTCAACGTCCACCGCCATTTTAATGTAAATTCCCAGAGCCTTTAGCATTTGGTCAATCTGCTCAGGGGTAGCACGGCCTCTAACGATCACAATCATGGTTTATCTATTCGTGATTGACATCCTCTGATTGATTTATTATCAGTCGTAGCCCAAACAGTACTGGCGATATGATGACATCGCCACGGCAAAAAGCCGTATCCCATAGGCTGATTCACATAATGTATTTCAACAATGAGTCCGTTATGTAGCTCTTTACTGGATCCGCATAGTATCCGCAATTATTATGTTAGGGTGATCGAATTGTTAAATTATCTAGCATAGTGTCAGCATTACTAATGATTGAACGTTAAGGTGTGGATAAATGAGCGTTGCCATAGAATCAGCCCATGCCTCGCAAACCCAGCAATGACGATCCGGATAAGCTCACCAAGCCAAGGGTGCGCTTTATTTTTGAGCCAGACCGCAGCTCCCCCAACGGCATCACTTACAGCTGGCTGATTCATCGTACTTACAAGGGTAAAGAGAAAGCGGCCACTGCGGCTCGTGCTTTCTGGCTACCCTTTGCTTATCAGGATACGGGTAAGCATTCGGAGGCAGAGTTAAAGGACCTGGCTCGACAGTCTATCATTCGGATGGAAGAGCAAATTCAGCATTTGCGGGAAACGTTTGGGATTGAGGCTCCGTCAAACGAATCTGACCAGCCTGAATTTCCAGCAATTAGCCCGATGGCGGTACCGACAGGAGAGATTTCTCTGTTGGCTCAAGCGGATCTACTCAACGACTTTTCAGATGTGTTGTAGGGAGTGATCATGGCAAAGTCTCCTAAGGCTGATAAAGAAACGACTTCCGAGGAAGTTTTGAGTCGAAAGCTTTGAGGGCAAAACTGTATTCGCAGGTTTCCATTAATTCAACTTCCGAGGAAGTTTTGAGCAGAAGCGATTATCCACATGGATGATCGGCAGTTAGGGTTTCCATTAATTCAACTTCCGAGGAAGTTTTGAGTCTTCCTGGTGGAAAGCTCGATATGTCGTCTTGTGCGAGTTTCCATTAATTCAACTTCCGAGGAAGTTTTGAGGCGCGTCTCAAAGAACTTGAGGCGAGCTGTTGGGCTGTTTCCATTAATTCAACTTCCGAGGAAGTTTTGAGCGTGACTTGTTAGACAAGTTGGCTTCTGGTCAACAGTTTCCATTAATTCAACTTCCGAGGAAGTTTTGAGCGGAAATGTCCGAAATGCCTCACAGCAAATATTCAGGTTTCCATTAATTCAACTTCCGAGGAAGTTTTGAGGCTGGAATATCTCGACTTTCTAAGTGGGGGGGAGAGTTTCCATTAATTCAACTTCCGAGGAAGTTTTGAGCTGGCTGGGAGTGCTCACATGCTGTGCGATTCCCGTTTCCATTAATTCAACTTCCGAGGAAGTTTTGAGAACTCGTTGATTCTCTTATTTCTACTAACCAAGTAGAAAGTTTCCATTAATTCAACTTCCGAGGAAGTTTTGAGCTGATGTTCAAATGTGGGTCGATGCGCACAACGAAGGTTTCCATTAATTCAACTTCCGAGGAAGTTTTGAGCGGGGGAACTGCCGATGACCCCTGGGGAGATGACTGTTTCCATTAATTCAACTTCCGAGGAAGTTTTGAGCGGCTGTGAACCTATTCTCAGCATGGGGTCAGTTTGAAGTTTCCATTAATTCAACTTCCGAGGAAGTTTTGAGTCATACAAGGGCAGCAACAGGGACAACGTATTGAGGGGTTTCCATTAATTCAACTTCCGAGGAAGTTTTGAGCGATAATAGGCACTTTCGTGACGAAATTCACGTCGTGTTTCCATTAATTCAACTTCCGAGGAAGTTTTGAGCCTAAAGCGATAGCAGTTCCTGTATGAAACTGGGTTTCCATTAATTCAACTTCCGAGGAAGTTTTGAGCCTCGCTTCATGCGACGATGATAAATTAATTCCAATGTTTCCATTAATTCAACTTCCGAGGAAGTTTTGAGACCGGAAGTCGAGGTAGTCGTCGGAGGCGTCGGAGGTGTTTCCATTAATTCAACTTCCGAGGAAGTTTTGAGTTGGGAGCGCTTGCTTTCCTCCTTTACGCGGAGAAACCGTTTCCATTAATTCAACTTCCGAGGAAGTTTTGAGTAGGGAGTATTTAGCGGACCAAACGGCCCGCAAATGTTTCCATTAATTCAACTTCCGAGGAAGTTTTGAGAAATGGGTTTTTGCAAGCGTGCTTTTGGCCATTATGGTTTCCATTAATTCAACTTCCGAGGAAGTTTTGAGGCCCAGCTCCTAAAAGCTGCTCCACATCTACATTCTAAACCCCTATTTCTTTCGGGGTCAATGATCACCCCCAGCAAATGCGAATTATTCCTAACAACACCCTGTGGAAAACGGCTGAAACCCTTGCCCAGTAAGCGGGCTGCTGGGGTTGACGTAAGAATGCGGCTTTCAGAGATTACCTGACCCCAACAGCTCATCAGCATATCCATCATTGTTTCAACCGGCATGGCTTTCGAAATGAAGCTTTCTCTTCTACTGACAATGCATTCCATCGATCCAGGTTGATCCAAGCCACATCTGGCAAGCGAGTTGCCCCATTCGGCAACGTACTTAATTAAGAGATGGGTCATCCCTCACTCCCCGTTCAGGATTAAACTGTAGCGTACAAACCATCAAGCAGACGCCTATTTAACCATTAGGAATAGGGCAAACGCATACATATCTTAATGATTGGTGCAGAACTTGAAGTATCAGTCATAGGATGACGATGGCGTTTAGCAATCTAGGTGCATCTAGCCATGTCTAGCCCATCCATTTCACTGCTCAAATCACATTTCGGGGCACTCGATGACCCACGTGCGCAACACAGCATTGAGCATTTGTTAATTGATATTGTAATGATTACGATCTGCGCTGTTATCTGTGGTGCTGAGAGTTGGGTGGAGGTGGAGACCTATGGCAAAGCCAAACAAACTTGGCTGGGCACATTTCTAGAATTACCGCATGGGATACCATCTCACGACACCATTGAGCGGGGCGTAATTAAGTGTTGTGGGATGGGTGTTTCAAAGAGCTTTTAGGAACTGCGGGAAATACCTCATCAAAGCGTTGATTCACCCATGCGATTCTGAGAATTAAAAGATGCTTGAGTCCTGGCTCAC
>NZ_JAYGIG010000180.1:0-6968 GCF_034932105.1 Leptothoe sp. PORK10 BA2
ATCTGTGCAATTGCTCGCACATGGGAATCGAGTTGCTGACGGCTGTCGGGTGTCATCGCTATGACCGGATAGAAACGATACCTTCTAGGATATTTTTTCTCTGGCTAACGGTTGACGTGCTCCCCTATCTCGACATTGAACGGGATAGCCCAGTCCGTCATGAATATCGACGTGGATTGGTGTATGCGATGGCGGGTGGTACGGATAACCACGATCGGATCGCATTCAATCTCCTCAAGTTAATTGACAATCATTTTGGTGACTCGTCTAATTGTCGATTTCACTCTGGTAATGTGAAAGTCAACTACCAGGATGATTTTTATTATTATCCCGATGCGTTTGTTACCTGTGATCCAAGAGATAAAACCGACCGTTACATTAAGCGATATCCTAAGCTGGTTGTTGAAGTGCTTTCACCTGGTACCAAAGCGTTTGATTTGGGTGATAAATTTGAGGATTATCAACAGCTTGACTCCCTGGAAGAATATGTTTTGATTTTCCAGGAGTCTCAGCAGGTGGAATGTCGTCGGCGCATATCGGCGGGTAGCTGGGAAACGGTTATCTATGGTGCTGGTGATGATGTTTTGCTTGAAAGCATTGACTTGAGGTTTGCTAGCTCAAACTTGTATCGTGGTCTTGATGGCCAAGCTGGGTAGTGTGGCGGCGGATAGTTTGTAATAGTGAGCCCCAGCAGTGTTACCCAGGCTGGGTGTAGCTGCAAACTCAGTTTTAGCTATTGAGCGGATTTGCTAAATTCTCTCGACAATGATTGCATAGTCTTATCCTCACCTGTTCCCCGACCGGGCTCCCTAAACTCTCACGATCATGGCTAAATCCAAAAAATCCGAAACTGCCCCCAAGGCAATGGAAGCGAAGTTTAATAGCATTGTGGAACTGACCGACGAATTTGCGCGGCAGCATCTCAATGACGAGTACGCCCAACTGATTCGTCAAGCGACGGCTGCCCTCTGTCGTAAGCGTCCTTCACCCCTGGAAAAGGGACAGGCCAAGACCTGGGCCTGTGGGATCACCCATGCGATCGGCATGGTCAATTTTCTGTTCGACAGCTCGCAAACGCCCCATGTCAGTGCCAAAGATCTCTATCGATGGTTTGGCGTCGCGGACAGTACCGGGCAAGGTAAATCAAAGCAGGTGCGCGATACGCTGAAGATGCGGCAGTTTGACCCCGATTGGTGCTTGCCCAGTCGAGTTGAGGATAATCCGCTGATCTGGATGCTGTCGGTGAATGGGTTCATCATGGATATTCGCCAGGCTCCGCTAGGTGTGCAGGTAGAAGCCTATCGCAAGGGAATGATTCCCTATATTCCAGGGCACAAGGACGATAGCGATCAGATCGTCGCGATGGTTCAAGGGGGTGCCGCACCGTCTACCGCTCGCCAAAGCCGCAAACCCCGTGCGGCAAACCCTAAAACACCTGCGCCACCGCCCTCACCAGAGGCCCTGCGATCGCTGTATGTTTTGGAGGTGGCATTACTGGATGGGCCTGTAACGGAGGCGTTTGTCAAGAAAAACCCTCAAATCATCCGCACCATCGAGATTCGGGGCGATCAGACGCTGGCCGAGTTGCACAGGATAATTTTTACCGCATTTGACCGTGAAGAAGAGCATCTTTACGAGTTTCAATTAAAAGGGAAGGGACCGAACGATCCGAACGCCGATCGCTATGGTTTAGCGGCTGCGATGTCCGATGGTTTGGCTGGGGATGTGGCCAAGACGCCCATGGGGGCGTTAGGGTTGGTCGCGGAAGAGGTGTTTGGCTATTGGTTTGATTTTGGGGATGATTGGTGGCATCAGGTGGGTGTTCTGGACATTACGGCACCCCAACCCAAGATCAAATACCCACGAATTACTGATCGAGTTGGGGCAAGTCCACCTCAGTACGCTGAATTCTAGGGCACCGGAAAAGCCAAAAATGGCTGTGTAGAGTGACTGAAGACGATCTCAAACAAGGGCAGACCATGGATGAACAGCGGATGCAGGCCTATGTGGGGTTGATTGAGCAACTGCCGGGATGCCCCCAGGGGGAAGAGGCGGCGCTGTTGCAGGCCCATGGGGAGCTGGTGGATGCGGGGCTGGTGGAGGTGATGGGGCAATATGCTGACTGGCTGGAGAGCCAGGGGAATGGGAATGCGGGATGGCTGCGGCAGTTTGCCGCACAGTTGGCCCAGGCGTTGGGTTTAGAGATAGCTACTACCCCCCAGGGGACAGACGCTGCCCGCCAGTTTTGGCTAGAGACGTTGCAGTTGATTGTGGATAAGCAGGGCGATCCCCAGCAGATTTATCCGGTCTGGGCGCAGCAGCAGGCCCAGTTCAATCCGGAATTGCTGGCCGTCCTACCGACCGTTGCTGCGCAGGTATTAGCAGGAGATACCGAACAGCGCACCTTCATCGCAGAGGTCTTCTTTGCTTTTGGCAATTTGATTCAGCAGTTCCCCTTGGGGATACGCTGGCTCAACCTGGAGTTGGGCATCGCGGCCTATGAGCAAGTGCTGGAAGTGAGGACCCGCGAGGCCATGCCCGTCGAGTGGGCCACCGCCCAGATGAATTTGGCGCTCGCTTACTCTGACCGCATTCGAGGGGATCGCGCCGATAACCTCGAGCAGGCGATCGCGGCCTATGAGCAAGTGCTCGAAGTGAGGACCCGCGAGGCCATGCCCGTCGAGTGGGCCACCGCCCAGATGAATTTGGCGATCGCTTACAAGAACCGCATTCGAGGGGATCGCGCCGATAACCTCGAGCAGGCGATCGCGGCCTATGAGCAAGTGCTCGAAGTGATGACCCGCGAGGCCATGCCCGTCGAGTGGGCCACCGCCCAGATGAATTTGGCGAACGCTTACTCTGACCGCATTCGAGGGGATCGCGCCGATAACCTCGAGCAGGCGATCGCGGCCTATGAGCAAGTGCTCGAAGTGAGGACCCGCGAGGCCATGCCCGTCGATTGGGCCACCGCCCAGATGAATTTGGCGAACGCTTACTCTGACCGCATCCGAGGGGATCTTGCCGATAACCTCGAGCAGGCGATCGTGCAAACGAGCCTTGAAAAGGCGATCGCGGCCTATCAAGCCAGCTTGGAGATCTTCACCCCTGAAGTGCTGCCCAATGACTGCCGCAAATCAGCTCGCAATTTAGCAACCCTCTTGAGTGATCAACAGCGTTGGCAAGAAGCCGAACCCATGTATCAAATGGCCCTGGATGCGGCTGAAATCCTATACCAAAGCGCAACCTTGCTAGACAGCAAATCAGGAGAGCTGCGAGAAACCGCAGATTTACCCCGGCGTGCGGCCTACGCTTTAGCCCGCGCGGACAATCGGCAAAAAGCCGTTGAAACCCTTGAGCGGGGCCGTGCCCGAGGCCTAAGCGAGAGTCTTGATCGCGATCGGGTCGACCTCACTCAACTCCAACAAACCCACCCCGATCTTTACGGCCAATATCAAGAGGTCGCACTTCAACTCCGCAACCTGGAAAGCCAGCAACGTGACCTTTCCACCTCCGACCAGCGCCATAGCCTCACCCCCACCGATCTGCGTGATACCGCTGCTACCCTGCGCGACCAGCTCAGCCAAACCCTCATTCAAATTCGCCAGGTCGAAGGTTACGCCGATTTCCTGGCACCACCTAGCTTTGAAGATGTCCGCGCCGCCCTGCGCCCAGACAATCCTTTGGTTTACCTGGCCACCACCCCCAACGGCAGCATGGCCCTGATCGTCACCGTCGATGGGATCGACGTGCTGTGGCTGGATGATTTAACCGAAACAAAACTGATTGATCTGCTCAATCAAACCTGGTTCGCTGCCTATCGTCAGTCCCAAACCAATCGTCAGGGCTGGTATGACGCGATCGGCACAGTGACCCGCCAACTCTGGGATACCCTCATGGGGCCACTGGTCCAGAAACTGCAAGACTCGGGACTTCAGCGCATCACCCTCCTCCCCACCGGCTACCTCAGCCTCCTCCCCCTCCACGCCGCCTGGACCCCAGACCCCAGCACCCCCACCGGCAAACGCTATGCCCTCGATGACCTCCACATCACCTACGCCCCCAACGCCCAGTCCCTTATCGCCGCCCGAACCATATCCGATCGCGTTCAGACAAATTCAATCTTAGCGATCGACGAGCCTCACCACCGAATTCTAGACATCCAAACTGGCGAGTACAAACCTGTCAGCCCCCTCCCCAGCTCCAGCAAAGAAGTAGAAAGCGCGATCTCTACTTTTCAAAACCCCAGCATTCTTCGACACGACCATGCCACCCGCGCAGCCGTCCTTGATGCCCTGCCCCACACCACAATCCTGCACTGCTCCTGCCACGGCAACGCCAACATCCAAGAACCCCTCAAAAGCGGATTAGCCATGACCGGCGATGGGGAAGACGCCATCCTTTCCCTCAAAGACATCTTCGCCCTCAACCTGGCAGAGAGCGGTGGCCTTCGCCTCGCCATCCTCTCCGCCTGCGAAACCGGCCTGATCGGCATCGAAAACGCCGATGAAGCCATCAGCCTCCCCACCGGCCTCCTCCAAGCTGGAGTTGCCGCCGTCATTGCCTCCCTCTGGTCCGTCTCCGACCTCAGCACCATGATGCTCCTAATGCGGTTCTATGACTATTGGCGAAACGAGAGCCTAGAACCTGCCACGGCTCTGCGTCAGGCTCAGCTTTGGATACGGGATACCACTAGTCAGCAAAAAGCAACCTACTTTAAGGAAACCAATCCTGATATTTTCCAATCCCTCATATTGCTTAACCCTGATTACTTTGCCCACCCGTTCCACTGGGCTGCCTTCAGCTATGTTGGTGTTTAGTACTGGTTCAAAATTTAATCTCTGGTCAAGATAATTTTAGATGTATACCTCCAAAGATGTTTTAGAAACCGCTCGTGTTATTCGACTCTACCTCCCCGATTTATTAGGGGCAGAGGCAGAAACCGTCGATCGAGCGTTAGCCGAGTTGCTAACCAGAGCCGAATCTGGTGAAGCGGTTGATAACCCAATTCTGGAATTGCTGGCAGAGCGTGACCCTACCCGTGAATGGACAAGCCAATGCCTGAACGACAAAATTCCACCCCCAGTCATGCGGAGCTATGATTCGTTAGCGGGTTCTGTGTCGGTTATTGATGCCAATGCCTTTGTCTGTGAAGTACCAGGCTGTTCTCGAATTTGGTATCGACCTAAGGTAGGAATCGAACCACCCCTCTGCCAGGAACATCACATCCTCCTGGTGCCAGCCCAATCTCAGGCAACTTAAGGAGGCTCATGTACTCCAAATTTCTCGAAGGCATGACCGGTAAGGTCTCAGAACAGTGGGTCACCAACCTACTGACTCCCGCCTTCGTATTTTGGTTAGGTGGGCTAGCCGCTAGCATCTACCACTTTGGCTGGACTCCCCTCAAAACCTGGGCACTACAACAACCCCAACCCGTCCAAGTTGGGCTGTTAATTGTCGGTCTCATCGTAATTGTCACCTCCTCCTCCGTTGCCCAAAAATTCGACCGGCCCATGCTGCGTTTTTTAGAAGGCTACTGGCCCCGCTGGATGAAACCCCTCCGCCACAAACGTACCCAGCGATACGTCAACCAGTGGCAACAGCAGCAGCAACGTTGGAGCACGTTATACGCTAAGGGTGAAGCCGCTCTCTCGGCTGAGGAACTGAACGAGTACGCCCAACTCGATTGGCTGGTCATGCATTCTCCATCCCAGCCCAATCAGTTTATGCCCACCCGCCTGGGTAATCTGCTGCGCGCCTCAGAATACCGCTCAAAAGAACGCTACGGGCTTGATGCCGTCGTCTGCTGGCCCCGCCTTTGGCTGCTCCTCCCCGACAGCACCCGCAAAGAACTCCAAGAAGCCCGTGCTGCCCTCAATACCACCGTGCGAATCAGCTTTTGGAGTCTACTTTTCCTAGTCTGGACACCCCTTGCCTGGTGGGCACCTCTGCTGGCGCTACCCGTTGCCTGGTTCAGCTACCGCATCGCCCTCAGTGCCGCCGCTGTCTATGTGGACTTGCTCGAAGCCACCTTCGACGTGCATCGCCACCTGCTCTACCAATCCCTGCGCATCAAGCTGCCGAAGAATCCCATCAAAGAAGCTGAGGATGGCAAAAAACTCACCCAATATCTTTGGCGAGAACCGGATCCAACGATGCCAGACTTCCACGACCCGCCCAAATCATAGCCAGACCAAGATCATCGCTCTGTAGACAATGAAGAAATAACCTACCCCAGATCGATCAATCCAGACGGTAAATCGAGAGTAACATCGCAGTAGTATCCATCCTCATAGCCCTGCCCAACCCGATAGAGTATGCCTTCCCTATCAGCCTCAAATACAACCCTCAATCGCTCCCAGGTTTCAGGCTGATACCGCCCCCGCTGCCCACCTCGCCAGATCACCGCCCGGCTCAAAATTTGCTTGACCTCAGCGAGCAATTGCCAGCCACATTCCGGCTCAATCACATCACTTTCCCACACCTCAGAAATTAGCTGCACTGCATCCGGTGCTAACCCCTGTGGCTGTAGATCCTGAGGTAACCCAATAGCTGTCGTCATTTGCAGGTCAGACCACCAGGCCCACCATTCAGTACGGTGGATGAGCCCAACATTAGACGCATAAAGGATGTCTTCGGCAGGTGTTCCATCCAACCCTGCCAACCGTAGCGCATCCGACTGTAAGATCGCGACATAATGCCGCGTCCAATAACGCTCCATCAGCATTCCAGCCCTCTATTCAGCGCCTGAAATGCTTAGCCCATGGGAGTAAACGCCGATAATGACACTATCCGAGCAAAATCGAGACCCATGAATCAGACAAGTACTGATCATTTCAAATGACTATGGGCGTAACCGGTGTTCCTCGGCCATCAGTAAAGGGGCTGAAGTATTGTCAGTTGGAGGTTGTAGAGCATCAAGCAGGAAATAGGACTAGAGTTGGAATATGAACGCCAATCTAGTCCCAACA
>NZ_JAYGIG010000181.1:0-6452 GCF_034932105.1 Leptothoe sp. PORK10 BA2
CTGCTGTGAAGTTAGGAATTTTGGAGGCAGGGATATCTTGGTCGCAGTTATTTTCTATTCGATATGCTGTCTAGCCCACTGAAGCCAAGTGTTTCAAGGCACCCAGTCGACGGAACCAGTGCCGAAATTTACGATTGAACAGCCTATTTTTACTACTCATTCCCAGTGGACTAGCCGGATTTTGTCTGTATAGCTATCAAGCAACTGGTGATTTCTTTTATTTCAAGAGTAACCAGTCTGCCTGGGGAAGAGAAATCTTAAATCCGATTAAGTCTTTTTGGATTGCTCTGCGGCAGGGCATCGCCCAGCAGGACGCTAAGACGCTGACAGAAATCGCCTTCACTCTGAGTACGCTGCTGTTGCTAATGGTGTTCTTAGTGTTCTTCAGGAAAATTAATTTTTCCTACTGGCTGTATGGCATGTACTCAATTTTGATTCCGCTGTCAGCCGGTGTTCTGTCGATTCCTCGACAGACGCTGCCGATTTTTCCGCTGTTTATCGTGCTAGCCCACCTGAGCCGCAAAGACAGCGCTATAGATGATGGACTGACGATCTTTTGTGGTTGCCTGCAAGGAGGTCTAATGGTCTTCTGGTGTACAGGCAACTCTTTAATTGTCTAGCAGTCCGTAAATCAGTTTACTTACGGTTTTTCACGGTCTGACCCACCTGTGGTGGCTGTTATTAGCTGTCTTTTCTCGACTTGACTAGGTTGAATGGGCAGGGTAATGACAAACTCAGCACCTTGCCCCGGTTGAGAGTGAACCGTAAGCTGTCCGCCGTGCTTTTCGGTCACAATTTGGTGGCTAATGGCTAGCCCTAGGCCCGTTCCTTACCATGGTTACTCCACCAGTCCCCAGTAAATGCCCAACGGCAACGCCACAAACCCCAGAGCAATGCCCAGGGCTAATACCAGGCTCAGGCCATAAACCCCAGGACGAACCCTGGCATCCAATGCGCCCAACGACTGCAGTGCACTCCAAATCCCGTGGCGGAGGTGGCTGGCCAGGATCACCATGACACCGGTATAGCCAAAGGCATAGAGGGGCTGCTGAAATTTTTCCACCACCAGTCGCGCTAGATCCCGTATATCTGAGCCTGGCACGGTGTAGCGTATACCAAACTTAAAGGTGAGCAGATGCCACACCAGAAAGCAACCCAGCCCCAGACCGGTGAAAATCATGGTGCGGGAGCTGACGGTTTGCAGGCTAGGCTCTCCAGCGGAAACATAGGTGTTATAGCCCTGGGGTCGAGCCCTGAGGCTTCCTAGGAAAATTTGTACCCCCAGCAGGATATGCAAACCCACAAAGCCTAGGAGAGTGGCCTCAATTAGGCCTAGTAACGGCCCCAGCTGTTCTAGATGGTGGCCATATTGGTTGTAGCTGTCGGCACTGCCTAGCAAAAGTAGGTTGCCCACCATGTGGACGATGACAAAGGTGACCAGGGCCAGACCACTGATGCCGGTGATTATTTTTTTACCGATGGATGACTGGTAAAGGCTGAGCAACCGATTGGGCACAGGCGCTGGGGTCATGGTGGATGTGGAGTGCAGACAGTCTATTTATTTTGCCTGGTGCCGTTGGTTTAGACCCGCGGCGGCAGTAAAAGTTTGGACTCTGTTATTTTAGACTTTGCATTTTAGAATGCTTAAACCTTTGGGCTAAAGTTGTACGGCTGTGCCCTAGATCTTTACGATAGATATGACGCGCTTTGGGTAGACCATGGATTTTGATTATACGTTGGCCGCTGAACTGGTGGGGACGGCTGCTGGGGGAGCAGCGTTGGTGGGGGCATTGATGGCCAGTCGCTACGGTAAGCGTCAAACCGAGCAGACGACGACGATCAAGTCCCTAGAGTCCGCTAAGGATAAGCTATCTCAGCAGGTGACCTTGGCTAAGGGGCAAACTCAAACCCTAACCGAGGCCATGGCCCTGGCGAAGGATGCGGTCATGTCCCTGGAGCAGCAGGTTCAGGAACTAAAGGCAGAGTGCGATCGCACCACCCAGGCCCTCACCACCTCCAAACGCAAAGTCAGCCAGCTCGAAACCAGCGTCACCACCCTCACCGCCGACAAGCAGGCCCTAGACCAGGCCCTCCAGCAGCAGCGGCAAGCCGTCAGTGACCTAGAATCCACCCTGCAAACCTCACAGCAGGAGTCTCTGACCGCTCAACGCAGCGTCGAACAAGAACTTCACCAACTGCAGCAAGACTTGCAAACCAGCCAAGCCAAACTCCAGGATCAGCTCAAACAGGCCAAGGCTCAGACTGCCCCCCTGCAACAGCAGATCACCCAGCTAACCGCAGAAAAACAACAGCTTACCGAAACAGCAGCCACCCTAGAACAACAGACACAACAGCTAAAAAAAGCTTTAACCACCGCCCAATCTGAAGCCACCCAAGCCCAACAGCAATCGACCCAGCTAGTCGAGGAACAGGATCAGCAGACACAACAGCTAAAAAAAGCTTTAACCATCGCCCAATCTGAAGCCACCCAAGCCCAACAGCAATCGACCCAGCTAACCGAGGAACAGGATCAGCTGCGGGCAACAATTACCACCCTAGAACAACAAGCGAACAAAGCAGCGGCCACCCTGGCCCAGACACAAGCAGAAGCCACCCAAGCCCAGAAAAAAGCAGCGGCCGCCCAACAGGCTGCCCAACAGGTCTTTGATGCCCAACTAGCAGAACTGACCACAGAAAAAAATAACCTGGCTAAAACCATCGTTCCCCTGGAGCAACAGGCCACCCAGCTCAGCCAAGAAAACACTCAACTCAGCGAAAACGTCACGGCCCTAGAGCAACAAATTAAAGAGCTGCAACAAACCCTCGATGTCGCCCAGGGTGAGACGGCCCAGGTTCGCCGGGAATTAACCTATGAGAAAACTCAACTCAGCCAGGTCAACGTCGCCCTCAGAGAACAAAACCAGGGACTGCAGCAAGCCCTGAACTTAGCCCAGTCGGCCCAGACTGACGAGGACCCAGCCCAGACCGTCGTCACCCAGCTACAGCAACAGGTGCAGCAGCTACAGCAGGAGTTACAAGACCAGGCAAAAGCAGCCCATACCGGACAAGACCAAGCAGAACAACAGCTCTTAGAGTTACGCCAAGAACAAGAACAGTTGTATAGCCAACTACAAGAAAGTCAACGGCAAATCACCCAGGCCAATAGCCAAACCCAGACCCTCACCACCGAATTAGACCAGGTACAACAGACCCTAAATGAGGCTAAAGCAGAAGCAGAACAAGCCCGGCTTGAACTAGCCACCGCGTTGCAAGGTCAGCAGACCCAAGCCCATGAACAGCTCGAGGCGCTACGCCAAGAGCGCGATCAGCTTCAGCTTCAGGCCACCCAGGCCGATACCCTGGCCACCCAACTCACCCAAACTCAGCACATCCTGGAAGAGTCAACCACGGCAGCAGAGCAGACAATATCAGAATTACAGGCTGAGTTAGATGCCCTCAAGACCCATCTAACAATGCTCCAAAAAACATCGGCTAGTCCGCTGGAGGCCCTGGAAACGGCCAATACCCAACTAACCAACGAGTTGCAGACGATCAAAACAACCATGGCCGCCCAGACAGAGCAGCTATCCACGGCTACCCAAGAGCAAAAGGCTCTGAAGCAGGCCCTAGATCTGAGCCAACAAGTGATCATGTCTCTCCAGCAATCACCCACTGCCCCCCACAATCAGATCGCGCCCGAAGCAGAGATGCCACAAACACCCTCACCGGAGACTGAGACAGTCCCTGATGTAGTTCCGGTTGAAGCCGCCGTAACAGTTGCAACAGCTCCGCCCACAGGCAACCTAACCGATAAAAGTTTTGTCCTCACTGGCACTCTGAACAATCTTGACTATGAGGAGGTGGTCAAACTAATTACCGAAGCCGGTGGACGCATTAATAAAATGCCCAGTGGCAAAACGGATTACATCGTTGTGGGTAGAAATCCTGGCAGTAAGCTCAAAAAGGCTGAAAAATACAACACACCACAGCTCAATGAATCTGAACTTTTAGAATTGCTGCAGCAAAATCCCAGCTAACCTAGTTGTGCCGCCAAGGTCCGGTTGATTTTATCAACACTGACAGTAGTAGCTACACCTTAGAAACACTCAAAGCGTTGGTTGAAGAGCAGAATGTCTCGACATTAGCCGAGCTGCGTGACAAACTCCACAAAACGACTGGAGCCTTAATTGGCCGTTCTACCGTCGACCGGATGCTCAAACGATTGAATCTGACCCTTAAAAAAACACGTCATCCCAGTGAAAAGGAGAACGAGGTCACAATATCTCAATGATCGGGGCCATGAGCTTAACCGGTATCGTGACTCAACTTCCCATTCTCGGAGCTGTTGATCTAGAAGATCTTTTAGGGCGGTTTACTTACTGCTGCTATTGCACCTCCCTAGACTAGGAAACGCTGTAAATACAAGCAACCATATCTCGGCAATAAGATGCTGAGATATGGCTAACGTTGAAACCGGCTACCTTCCATTGAAAGTATTGAGGAAGTATTGATGCTACAACCTGGCTTATTCTTGAATCGTCACAGATAAAATCTTGTCGCCGCCTTTAATGGCATTGACGACGTCCATATCTGTAGTTTTACCAAAAACCGTATGGACGCCATCAAGGTGGGGCTGAGGACCATGGCAGATAAAGAACTGACTTCCCCCTGTGTCTCGCCCAGCATGGGCCATGGATAGGCTACCGGCTTCATGTTTGTTGGGATTTATCTCACATTTGATTTTGTACCCAGGTCCACCAGTGCCGGTGCCTTTGGGGCAACCACCCTGGATCATAAAGTTAGGGATGACGCGGTGGAAGTTGAGTCCGTCGTAGAATCCGTCCTTGGAAAGTTTGACGAAGTTAGCAACCGTATTGGGGGCATCACTATCAAAAAAGTCGATGTTGATGGTTCCCTTGTCGGTTTCCATGATTGCTTTAGTCATGTAAGCATCCTCTTATAGCAAAGTGGGTATAGCAGAGTAGGAGCAAAGACCCTTGCCTATGATGGCAGCAAGGGTAATTTGGCTCAAGCTCAGGGGTTGGAAATTGACGCCCTACGATCTAATGACGAGGCTTCTTTTTGACGACTTTAGCTTTTGGAGCTGGCTTTTTACTGCCTTTAAATCGGCTCAGGGCAGCGCTCGCCGTGGCCACAATTCGACTGTCCGTATCCCTGAGAGCCTGCCGGAGAAGGGGAATGGCTTTAATGGAACCCGATTTCTGAAGGGCGGTAACGGCCGCTAAACGAACATCCGCATCGCTATCTTTGAACAGTTTGCCGAGTTGAGGGATGGCGCGAATGGCATCTTTACGATTTATGGCGGCGGCTTTGCCAAGGTCCGCAGCCGTTTGGGTTGAGTTGACCTGGCTGGTCTTTTGGGCTGGGAGCGCAGTTGCCTCTGGACCAGCCGCTGTCGTGGTATCGGTGCTCGTAGCAGTGGGATTCGCGGGGGTATTCTCAGTGGCGGTGTCCGGTTCTGGTATGGCCGGTATGGCCGATGGTGTGGGGGCGACGGTGACAGAGCTGCTGGTGGCCTCTGTCCAGGGATCTGGAATTAGGGGTAAGGAGTCGTCTATGGGCAGTTGGGTAAATTCACTGGGGGAGGCTGAGCCATCTGATGAGGCGGAATCTGATGAGGTGGGGGCTACTGAGGCCGCCGTTGTCGGTGGGGCGGTTGTGGCGGGCATGGGGTCAATGTCTTCCTCACTGGCCAGGGCGTTGACACTTAGCAATGCTTCGATCCGGGCTTCGTATTCGGCCTGTAGCTCAGTCAGTTGCTCCTCGTGGGCGTCTTGATAGCGCTCAATGGTCCTGGCTAGCTGCTGTTCATAGTCCGTTGAGGCGGAATCTGATGAGGGGGGGGCTACTGAGGCCGCCGTTGTCGGTGGGGCGGTTGTGGCGGGCATGGGGTCAATGTCTTCCTCACTGGCCAGGGCGTTGATACTTAGCAATGCTTCGATCCGGGCTTCGTATTCGGCCTGTAGCTCAGTCAGTTGCTCCTCGTGGGCGTCTTGATAGCGCTCAATGGTCCTGGCTAGCTGCTGTTCGTAGTCCGTTTCCAGCTTGGCTAGGGCCGTCGTTAGGTCCTGGGAATGGTCTTCCTGAATGCGATTTAATCGGTTGAGGGATTGCTGGAGGGCATTGTCTTGAAGGCGAATAATGCGCCGCATTAGAAAGGCAGTTACCCCTGAGCCAATGCCTAATCCAATTAGTACGCCTATTCCTGCTTGTGTCGCCATATCAGCGTTTCCCCAATGAATTCATTTCCCAGAACAGCTGGATTATCCTCTATGATGGCGAACTTTGGCATCGGTTTGACCTGGATGCAGCAATTATAAATTCAAAATGTAATATTTGATACAGACGCGCGTGCCCAGTAAATGGGTTTTAAGAAATAGTTGAAACCTAGCGTGTGGGTCGGGTGCATCTCTATGGAAAATATCGGCATC
>NZ_JAYGIG010000182.1:0-6357 GCF_034932105.1 Leptothoe sp. PORK10 BA2
AACAGAACCAATTCGGGATCTATAATCTGAGAACCAGCTTGATCAGCGTCAGGGACTATCCAGATTCTCCGGCGGTTCTGTTATCAGCTTAACGCTGATTCCTCCAATTATATGAGGGACTATGTTAGACCGTACATAGCAGAGAAACTCTACAAGATCTTGAAACTCTAAAGGCTTTAAAGTCGAAAGAGGTCGGTTCTCGCATACTTCTCGCAAGAAGTCCGACCCCGCAGATTCGTGAGTAAGGCAGACTACATAAGTGACTCTATAATTTTAATAATGTCTTGAATCTCCTCGAATAAGTGTGGGCGAGGTTCAAAAACAGAGCCATCGGCATATCTCGCATCGCTTGATCTAGGCCCGTGATCCGCGTCAATGCTCTGCCGCCACTTCTCTGCGTGGGTTTTCCACTCTTCCGTGTTGACGAGTAGGGGATTCCTGAACCAGAGATTCCAAGTCAGTACGTTGCCAGCTTGCAGCATGTTGCCAGAAGCAAGGTTGAAAAGATCCAGGATTTTCTGGTTAAAAGTATCGACGGTGGGATGATTTTTGGGGATGATACCGCCGATTTCCACCTCTATATTCCCAACAGACCATGCCTTATCTTCGTGTCTAGCAAAGTCAGGAGCCTCAAATAGCCTACTTTCGCCAGCCCTAATTGGAAAGATGGGTTGATTAGGGTCCTTGACCATATGGGTAGAGACCTGAATCGCGTTGGCTTTGACTGAGGGAAAGGGAAGAGATTTTTCTTCAAAGAGATGCCATGCTCGCTGAACCAACCAATTTTGGTGCGAACTCGGACTAAACCAAATCTTGCCCTCGACGGTCATATCCGCTGCTATCCCTAGTTCCGGATTTGTCTCGTTAACCCAACCTCTCTGTCCGGTAACAGTAACTTCTAGATTCAGACAAGCTATGTTACCAATACAAACACCTTGCTGGGGACATATAATAGACCATATTCTCCCAGTATCGTCGTAACCGATGCTGGAAATATTGTGGGCAAACATCTGAAAACACCTGGAATCCGGCTTTCCTTTAATGGTTTCCCAACTGAACTCAGGCCAATATATAGGCTGCTGGCGTTTGATTCTCGGAATGTTGGCCATGTTATCCAACATTGGCAACGAATTGAGATCTGGATTTGGATAGGCAAACTTTGGATTTGACTCGGCAAAACCACCTTGCCACCCCGCTGGGACGTTTGAATTCTGATTCGGTGTCATAAACTGTTCCTTAATATGACTTAAGACGTTTAATAGCGTTTCTCAAAATGGTGAAGTACACACAGGTTGCTTAGCATTTTGCAGATTAAAGCTAAGTAAATATAGCGGTTTTCGGTCGAGTAAGGTGCATTCTCAAACCCAAAATCCTTGCCAGCAAACGGCTGACTGTACCTCATTAGTTTAGGAACCGCTATAAACGATTCAGAAATATTGTCCGCTCCAATGATGTATTACACATCGGTCGCTTAATAATTATTTGTCTTTAGTGAACGCCAATAACCTCTCGCAACTCAACAACGAAGCAGAATATTTAGGATTGCCTAATCTTTGCTTGAAATAAAAAACTTTATCGGACTCATCGGTTCGGTCTAACGACCAAGATAAGCGGCGGCTAGTAACCTTTGCACCTTCACCAAGATATCTCAACCGTCCGCTTCATCGACTTGTTAGCGAGCTCTCCCCACCGATTTACTGTAGCTCAGTGAGCAAGTATGAACTACATGCGAAATGTAGGTTATGAAGTATTATAAACTGAACGGCTAGCTTACTTACGTGCGTTGTCCGATCATCGTATTCAGCGTATTGATAGTCACTACCTTTCAATTTTTCTACTTGAACGCATAAGGTTAGAAAGAAACTTATGTCACAAAAAAAGCCAACCTCGATCAATCCAGCCGTAATAATTTTTATTATTTTTATTTCAACGCTAATAAGTTCTATTATAGGGTTCGCGATTAATCAACTCGAAAGCATTCCAGATTTTGATCGCAAGAATGACTATCTTATCTGGTTTTGTATATTTCTTGCTCTCGCACTTGCCGGATTAAGTGGCATCACCATAATACTTCAAGATGAAAACTCAACTTCAAGAGGTAGACGATTATTCATATCTTTAGTTTTCACTTCGATTGGTATAGGAGGGTCTTTGAGCTATGGAGGTAATTTAAAGGAGGGTTGGATCGAGGCACAAAAAATAATTAATTCCAACCCTTCTCCTGAAAGTTTGCCTCAAGAACCTGTCGAAGTAACTCCAAAAACTGCTGAAGTAACTCCAAAAACTGCTGAAGTAACTCCAAAAGCTGAATCTAATCCTCCCATCCAACATAGTGCTCCAGAATTGGCACAAGATAGCTTTTCGTTTGAAACAATTGAAGTTAATGAGCGAGGTGAAGCCCTTAGACGAGAGTCTAAGACTACATCAAGGTGGATTGAAGATTTAGGAGAGGGAATTCAGCTCCATATGGTTTACATCCCAGGAGGCACCTTCCAAATGGGTTCACCAACTAATGAAGAAGGGCATCGTGATAATAGGCAAATTGAGGAGGGTCCACAACGCCAGATAACAGTTCAGCCTTTTCTGATGGGGCAATATGCAGTCACCCAATCCCAATGGGAACATGTTTCTAAACTTACAAGAGTTGAAATTGATTTCAGATCGGATCTATCTTACTTTAAAGGTGCTTTACGTCCCGTTGAACGTGTTACTTGGCATGAAGCGAAGGAGTTTTGTGATCGTCTCGTTAGAGCGACTGGCAGAGAATATAGACTGCCAACTGAAGCCGAATGGGAGTATGCCTGTAGAGCAAACACAACAACACCTTTCTACTTCGGTGAAACCATTACGGCAGAGTTAGCTAATTATGACGGAAATTATGTTTATGGTCAGGGTTCAAAAGGTCAATTCCGAGAACAAACAACAGATGTGGGGCAGTTTCCGCCCAACGCCTATGGTTTATTTGATATGCATGGAAATCTATGGGAATGGTGTTCTGATAACTGGGTAATGAATGGAGATTCTTTTAGAATTATACGCGGTGGTTCTTGGTTCACTTCTCCAAAACGCTGTCGTTCTGCTAATCGAACTATCCTCCGTCCAGATAACCGTGGAGACTCCAATCCTAGAGACAGCGTTGGACTTCGCGTTGTCTGTGTACCCAAGACAAATATATTCTAATAATGCAAGTTTCTGAATATGCTTCCACAAAAGGAGATTTAAGAAAAGGAAAAGAAATATCATAATTAAAAATAAAGAAAGTATGCTCCAAAAGATTGAAACATACTTTCTTTGTATTCTTGATAGAGTGCAGAAATCTTTTCAATTCTCACACTCAACAGATCACAGCATGAAAATAATTACTTTCTACCAAACTCGCTAAGAGCCTCCGCAGCTTCCGCAGCCTCACCTCCACCTACGACAACCAACGCCAAAGTTACAACTAATCCACCAATCTTTAACGCTGCGGGTAGCCAAGCTGGCCCCCCCGCAGCGTTAGAAGAATCCTTAGCGGCAGCAGCGGCGGCGGCGGCAGCATTCTTGATAGACATAGGTTTACTCCATTTTCAAAAATTACACAGGATCGATTTAGATTGAATACAGTGAAGAGGCCACGGATTCCGAAAAATGTAATCACATTAGAACAGAACACTTAGCCAAAGTCATCTAAACATCATCAGACAGACGTTCTGCAAGTTTTGCCAATCCATACACGGCTAAAGATGCAGTCCCAAGGACTATCGCCGCTGGTACAACTACTGGCATACTAGCAGAGCTAGCCGCCGCTGCCGCAACAGCTCCTACTCCCAATTTGGAAAATTGGTTATTTTTCGAGACAGACTCGGTTACACTTCTAGCAGCTTCGACTACTTTAGGATTCTTCAGCCCTTCAGCGGCATATTCAGAGACTTTTGCAATAGCTCCTAATCCAAACTTAAAACCAGGTTCTGCCAACCCTTTTATAATCTGTTGGCGCTGTAACTCACTATCGCTTGACATTGCCTAGCTTCTCCAAAAGTTGAAAAGGTCATCAATTCCTTACATGTTTGTTACATGTTTGACATTGAGTAACATTAATGGCTCTAGTATAACACCCCTGAACTTAGTTGTGTGCTAGCTATAAAAGTGTCTTTTGAAAGACTCTTCCGGCTCTATGGTTAAAACTGTAAGAATAGATACAAAATGCTGTCAGGCTGACGGCTGAAACCTTCGCTATAGCTGTACATAAGATTCTCTTATCATCGCAAAGCCGGGAGAGCCTTCTGAAACAGTATGCAATTGTTCTTGCTCCCCTTATCGATAGCTATGGAACGTCAAACCGCTGCTCCAGGAATTCACACCACCGAAGGAGCGATCGTATCTCGTAGATCGTCCAAGGTCTAGCAATCTAACAGCACAAGACAGCGGCTGCAAATGACTGCCCCAACATATGGCTTACTGGGTACTTTCGGGTCGACAGATAACCTTGAAAAACGAGTGCAAGGATTATGCGCGGAGCCAGCTAACGATGCCCATCACCCGCTGCAGATAGCCTCTGCATTATACCGATCTACTTTTGGTGGTCGGTGTGCATGGGCCTTGTTAGGTGGCAGTCGGTTGTTTCAAAAACTCATAAGCATAATGGGTTCCCAAAAGTTTATCGGTGGAAGGGGAAAAGTTACGTCTAGGAACGCTCCCTACAACTATCTACCTGAGGAAAAATTAGATAATATATTCTTTAGCAACCAACCAATTCCTAATCCTGGAAGGCATCCCAGCACTAGCACGACAGCTATCTCATAATTCCAAATAGTTGTTCGATAAAGTGTGTAGTAGTAAATTGCAGCTAATGCAATATTGCCAGCAAGAAGTCCACCAATTAAACTAGGCAAGACTGGTTTAGGATAAGCCAATAAACCGCCAATAGTGCCACCAATTGTTGCACAGGTAAATGCTGCAAACCAAGAAAAAGCGATATCAAACAAAAAGTTATTGATAATCAGCGGTGGTCCCACACAAAGGAGAACATAAATCAAGCAACCTACCTCTCTCTTTCCTAGATATTTGTCCCATAAAATCCCAGTCAAGACTATTATTCCAATTACGTTCATTAAGTATCCAACGACTAGCCAAAGGTCGTAGAACTGTGAGCTTGAATAGTGCCATATCAAAAAAATCCCAATTACTAAAGACCCTAGCGCTAAGAGCCCTCTCTGCAGAAGTCTCAAGTTTGATCGTTCTATCTGGACTTCAAGATAAAGATCCCCTTCGTCAATTCCTACCCTTTTACCCTCTCCCTTAAGACGGAGGCGTGTTTTGTTTCGAATGCCTGCTGGAATTTTTACTAATAGTTCTTTGCCATCGACACCTTGAATCCTTTGCGTTACCCCATACCAAGCCAGCAGTGGATGCAAGTGAAGCTCAATCGTTATGTCTAAGTCGTTTGGCATAATTTTTCAATCAACACCAACTTGGCCAACTTAATGAATACACAACTTATTGCAGAATAATTTTACTGCTAATGAAAAACTTTTAGTGCCATCCTAACTTCTTTTTAGACGGATTTTTTCCGCATATCTACCTGTATCTGGGTGGATATGTGGAAAGTTTCCTGAGATCTTCCCAAATCAGGTGGATCTGAGGAAACTTTCTGCATAGTAAGCTGCTCAAGGGGGATCTGAAGAAACTTTCCGCATATCTTCAGATGTGTACGGATGTCGTTATGAGTATCATCAGGCACATGTATTGTGCTTAGATGGTGATGGAACCACGCCCCAAAAAGCTTTTAGACCATCTGCGAGAGGTCATTCGGCTCAAGCATTATGCTTACCGAACGGAAGAAACCTACGTGCAGTGGGTGAGGCGCTACATCCTGTTTCATGAAAAGCGCCACCCGCGTGAGATGGGGCGATTAGAGATTGAAGCTTTCTTGACTCATTTGGCGGTTCAGCAGCAAGTCGCTGCCTCCACCCAGAATCAAGCGCTCAACGCCATTTTATTTCTGTACAGAGAAGTCCTGAATTTAGAAGTGGCCGGGGTGAGTGCCATTCGCGCAAAGCGCACTCAATATCTCCCTACCGTTCTAACCCCACAAGAGGCACGAGCCGTCATCCAAAATATAGGCGGTGCCCAGCAGTTGGTAGTAAAACTGCTTTATGGTGGCGGATTGCGGTTGTGCGAAGGGCTACGCCTGCGAGTAAAAGATGTGGATTTTGCGCAACACCAAATTTTGGTGCGAGATGGCAAAGGCAGTAAAAGCCGGGTCACGATGCTCCCGAACAGTATCACAGAGGAACTGCGTGATCATTTAGTGGGTGTTCAACGGCAGCATGAGCAAGACTTAGGACGAGGATTTGGCGCTGTGTCGTTGCCCTACGC
>NZ_JAYGIG010000183.1:0-6322 GCF_034932105.1 Leptothoe sp. PORK10 BA2
CTCCATAATGGAACTGGCTGATTGTAATGGTTTCAGCCAGTTTCGGACATTCCAGACCGTTTGGGTACTGGGATGTTCTTTTTTAGAGACTTTCACCAGTTAGAGATGAACTTCGCACTGTCCAGTTTGTTTAGTTTGTGGTATGAATTCTTGATTTAAGCACTGTGCTCTATGGTGTTGCTGCCGTAGCAGGACCTGGACAAAGACAAGACCTTGCCCCTAGCGTCTTTTGGGTTGCGACGTTTTGCCAGTTAGGCCCATTATCCCTATCGATGTTTTGGCCCAAAGCCTAGCTGTCTGAGGATTGGATGGTCCTTAACCAAGGGCAGTACTGATTGAAACCACAGACGGGCCATGTTTTCGTTGCCTTGCAGCATGAGGAGGCGACTGCGGGTGAGCAGCAGACTGACTAAATCAGCCTCGGTAAAGTTGGATCGTCGTAGTAACTGATCCAGGACTGTTTCGGCAGCTGCCAAATTCTCTTCTTGGAGGTAAAGCTGTGCGATCGCAATTCGACTAGCCACATCCCCAGGATGCTGATCAATGATTTGCTGCGTGAGCTGCCGCGACTCCTTGAGTCGTTGCTGGTGGGTATAGGCCAGGGCCAAATTATTTAGCAAAACAGGATTGTTGGGTTCTATCTCCAGGGCCTGGATCAAATAGGTCTCAGCCGTTTCCGCCGCTTTAGGAGACTCCAGGGCAATCTTCTTCAACGCCTTAGCTAACAATTCCTCTGCTGCCGGTGATTCGACTTCGACAGGTGCCGGAACAATTTTATAGTTGGCGAGGGGTGGGTTTTCACTCCATTCACCATTGAGCCAAAACCGACTTGTCGTGAGTTGTTCCTGCTGAGCCAAATAGGACGCCATGTGATAGCGCTGAGCATCGCTGCCGAAGGTGCCTGCTACAAAGTCATTCACTGCGGCCAGATGGGCTGCACTGGGGTGGCTCTTAGCAATCACCATGGCCAACATCCGGGCTCTGGGGCTACCCCGCTTGAGCCATACGGGCAACAACTGACTGATAAACGGATAGTCTGACAGTAACATCTCCACCGCCGCCACTAATGCAGCCTGGGGCTGGAGGTCTGACGTCATGGCCAGGGACACTTGGCGCAGATCTTGATAGGCACCATTTTCTACCCAGCTATTGAGTTCAAAGGGCCAGGGGCCTTCTTGATAGGTGGATGACATGTCAAAATCATCCAGATTTTCCTTCGCTATCTCCATATCTGGGGATAGCTCTAGGGCCATAGTCCACTGTTTTCGGGCGGCAATGGGATCTCCTTGGCGGGCTAGGGCCAAGGCAGCCAAGTGGTGAAAGAGGCCCGACACCAAGGGGCGATTATCTTTTTCTGGATCTGGAGGGACTATGGCCAACAGGTCTACAATCGCGACCATGTCATCTAAATAGGCTAGGGCCTCTGCTTTGTGGGTGAGGTCATCTAGATCGGTGCTGGTGTTGGCCAACAGTTGGGTTTTGTGGGTGTCCGCTTCGGCAAAGTTGCCCCGCAAACACAGGAACCGCACCAGGTTGGCTCGCAGGAGCACACTGTCTGGGTGCTTTTCTAGGGTGGTTTGGAGAGTGGAGACCGCATCCTCATACTGGTCATGGCCCATGTAGGCCACTGCTAAACTGTTGTAGCCAGGCACAAAGTTAGGACGCTGGGCGATCAACACCTGGGCCGTCTCAATCGCCTTTTGGGCTTGACCCGTTTCCGTAAAAGCCCGAGTCCGTTCATAGAGAATGCCCACCTCCCAATCCTCGGGGTACTTCAGCCCCATGGATCCCATCACTTCTGGTAAGTTGGGCTCGATCATCGCCAAATGTTCTTTGCACTCGCCACTGCCCACATACTCGGGCCAACGTTCAATGGCCTGGCGATATTGTTGTACCCCCAACAGCGGATAGTAGTTGAGCACATAGGCATAGGCCAGCAAGAAATTAACCCGAGCATCGTTGGGTTTAATGGCTAAAAACTCTTCACAGGTGGCCTGATACTGGTGCAGCTGCCCCAGATCGTAATGCACATCTAACAAATGGCCCAACACATCCAAGTTCTCAGGGTGGGATAGTTTAAGCCGGAGGAGAAGAGAATGGGCCTCGGCCCACTGCTCTCGGCGTAGCAGTGCCTCAGCATGGGCCAGTTCCGTTGTGAATGACTGACTACCGAAGCCACGGCTGACAGCCCCTTGCTTCGTTTTCTTCTTGGTTTTCTTCGCCATGGCACCCAGCAGTAGATTTATTCACCTTAGGGCCCAGCCAGCACCTTTGGCCCAAAGATTTAGAAAACATTTAGTAAGTGGTTGCCGTTGTATAAGTGAGGAACGGTTTTGCTGCTTGTCCTATGTCCACCTGCCCTTGGTCCGGTCGCCACCCTGGCAAAGATATCCTCCGTCAGCGCATTTGGTCCACCCTCAAGGCCCACCAGGTGGTGCATGGGGATCCGATGGGGCACATTCCTAATTTTCTGGGCGCTGATGTGGCTGCCGATCGTCTGGCAGAAACTGCCCTATGGCAACGGGCTCAAGTCATTAAATGCAATCCTGATTCTCCCCATAGGGCAGTGCGTTTACGGGCCTTGGCTGATGGCAAGGTACTTTATATGGCTGTGCCTCGGCTATCTCGCAACCAGTGTTTTGTGGAGTTAACGGCGGCAGCCCTGGAGGTAAAAAGGGTGGCGCTACAGGATGCGACTACCATGGGCGGTGCGATGAACCATGGTCGACTGGTGGCCTTTGGGGAAATGCAGTCGATTGATTTGGTGGTGGTGGGCTGTGTGGCTGTTTCCAATGATGGTGGCCGTACCGGAAAAGGGGCAGGGTTTGCTGATTTAGAATTGGCGATGTTGCGGGATTATGGCCTGATTGCAGAGCACACGCCGATTGTGACCACTGTCCACGATTTACAGATCGTGGATCCAGCGGAGTTGCCCATGCAGGACCATGATTGGGGGTTGGATCTGGTGGTTACCCCGACTCGCTCTGTGGTGACTGATAATATTCATCCCAAACCGACTGGTCTGGATTGGGATACCATTCAACCAGACCAAATGGCCAAGATTCCAATTTTGCGAGATTGGTCTAATCAACGTGGTTAAAACCTTGCCATGGGGTGGGCTGTGTCCGCCCTCCCATTCAACATTCAGTTAAATTCAATATTCAATTTCAAAACTGTCCATGGCCCTTCCCCCCAGCCTTCTGATTCGTACTGCTAAAACCATTTGGACCACACTGTGGCGGACCATGATGTCCCAGATGGCTCCCAGTGATAAAGCAGGGGCTTATCAGCGGCCGCAGAGTGTGTTTTGCGATCGCATCCCCTCAGACAATTTTCCTGCCGAGCCCAAGCGCTACCGACTGATCGTTGGCATGGGCTGCCCCTGGGCCCATCGCACCTTGATTGTTCGTGCCCTCAAAGGATTAGAACAAGCGATTCCCATCACCGTTGTCTCACCCTCGGGTGATGAGGGCTATTGGGTATTTGACCACCCCTCTCCCACTGACTCCCTAAGCTGCCGGACCATGCCCCAATTTTATGCCAAGGCTCAGTCTGGGTATCAGGGACGGGCCACCGTGCCTGTGCTCTGGGATGGCCAGACCAATACCATAGTCAACAATGAGAGTTCCGAAATCATTGAGATTTTGAATGTCGCCTTCAATGACTGGGCAACCCAACCCTCCCTCGATCTGTACCCCCTCGAGTTACGAGCTGACATTGACCGATGGAACGAGCAAATCTATCACACGGTCAATAATGGTGTCTACCGCAGTGGTTTTGCCCAAACTCAAACTGCCTATGAAGAGGCTTGCAATCAGTTATTTGAGACCTTAGGGATGATCGACACCACCTTGACTACCCACCGCTACCTATGTGGTGATGCGCTGACCCTAGCCGATGTACGTTTATTCACCACATTAATTCGCTTTGACGTTGCCTACTATGGCCTCTTTAAATGCAATCGGCAGCGTATCGCCGAGTACGAGCATCTCAGTGGCTATGTGCGAGATATTTATCAACACCCTGGTGTGGCCGACACCTGTGATGTGGACGCCATTAAACGAGACTATTATGGCAACCTGTTTCCCCTAAACCCAGGCGGCATTATCCCCCTAGGGCCAGACTTAACCAATCTAACGGCCCCCCATAGCCGAGGCCGTTAGTATCAATCTTTTTCGATATGACGTCTCACCGAATTCAAGTCAATATAACGATCTGTTGCATTACGCAGTTCCCGAGCAATCATTCCCTCAGTAGAAACCACGGTGATGTGGGTGTTTTTAGAGCGCAGTAGCTCAATGGCCCGTTCAAAATCACCGTCACCACTAAATAAGACAACCCGGTCATACTGGGCAGCCGTATTAAACATATCAACGACGATTTCAATATCCAGATTGGCCTTTTGAGAGTAGCGGCCAGAATTATCGTCGTAATATTCTTTCAAAATTTTCGTACGTACCGTATAGCCAAGGCTAATTAGAGCATCACGAAACCCACGCTGATCCTGTGGATCTTTCAACCCTGTATACCAAAAAGCATTGACTAGTGTGGAAGGAACTGTTTCTTTCGTAAAGTACTCAAGGACACGCTTAGGGTCAAAAAACCAGCCATTTTTTTGCTGGGCATAGAACATATTATTCCCGTCTACAAATATAGAAAGTCGGCTTAACGGTTGCGTATGCATACAATTAAAAATAATAACGATAACTAAAACTAAGGAACATGAACTACGGACTAGTAGTCACTATTGCGCCCTAGAAATAGTTCGAAACCTAATATTAAGAACAGAAAATCAACTATAAGTTTTTCTGTAACTATCCACCTAGTTTCCACACAACTGCTCTGTATAAGAAATGGTGAAAATCATAAATCAAAGGCAAATAATTCAGACCTAACTCATGCGGAACTTGAAGGTGACGATATATAAATAATCAAACTGTAGATGGTCTTGACGATCGGAATTTTAATGTACTAATTACCTAGGCCGCTATTACATTCTCCACACGTATAAAACACTTATAAAAATTCATAGAGCTTTGTATCCATACCTTTTCAATTAGAATGCGCAATTTCAGCACATAAATGAGCGCCATTGAATAGATTCTCATTTCGATAGGTTACGGCAACGATTTAAAAACTCTAAACTCTAAAGCTATACCCACCGTGCTTTAAGGCTGTCCCATACCCCTTGTAACAAAGGTCAAGTTACTACTATAAGGCAGATTTGACGATCTTGCGGGTACCTTTTCGATATTCCTCCGGCTTTACTCCCATCCTTGGAATGAATGACTTCAACCTGTAAGAGACGCATCTTCTCTAATCCCTAATGGAGGACTATGGGGCCAACCCGTACATTAAAGGATGAGCTACGAAACAATAGCTTCAGGCTATTATGGTGTTAGTTTTTTCGCCATAACCGTAATAATATCCCATACTAATGTGATTTTATATACGTCATCTAGGCAAATACTGAAAAAGTACCTGATCTACGCAGTGGATTAAGGTCCGATTCCATTAGGATTGCATCGCTATATTTTTTTACTTGGTACAGTGTCTAACTACCCACTTTGATACGGATGAAACAGGATGGGGCAGATGTCACCGCTACGTTAACGTCTCAGGATCGTTTGCGTAAAAAACTTGTGCCAACCATAAACCTTGCCCACCGATGGCGAGCTTGTTTTCATGGATTTCTCATTGGTACAACCGCACTAGCCACTGGTTTCAACCTCAGCTTCATTCGTGCTTTGGAACTGCAGGGGCAATCGTTGATGTGGGAACTCCGAGGACCCATGGTTGCCCCTGACGATATCGTTATTTTAGCTATTGACGAAGAATCTTTATCCCAGGGCCAGCATTATTTAGCCCAGCCCGATGCCTATCCAGAATTGGCTCCTATTCGTTCATGGCCGTGGCCCCGAGCTACTTATGCCACTGCTGTGCAAAAAATCTTAGATGCTGGTGCTGATGCCATTGCGCTGGATATCGTGTTTACCCAGCCTAGTAGCTACGGAGCTGCGGATGATGAAAAGTTTGCCCAGGTTCTATCTGAGCAAGGGGCCCAGGTTGTTCTGGCCGCGAAATATGGGGATATTGATTTGAGGCAAGGTTCGTTACTGCAGCCAACGCTGCCATTGCCGGACTTTCGCGAGACGCCCATTCATGTAGGGGCCATTAATTTTATTTTGGAACCCAATGGTAACTACTCAGGCTGGGGTAGGAGAGTTATAGGGTTTCCAGAGAACAATCCCATGAGGGCATCCAGAACGTTATGCCCCTGTTTGCGTAGAGTGGATAGGTAACCGCGAATACGGCAGAACAT
>NZ_JAYGIG010000184.1:0-6260 GCF_034932105.1 Leptothoe sp. PORK10 BA2
CGGATGGTCTCGTTTGCGCCGGACACGATCAAGTAAGGCGAAACGCTGGGGTAGCCATCAGGTTTGTAGTTCATGTTGGTAGCGGATGTCCGTTTGCGAGAGGTCAGGATTAGTGGCATAACGGCGAAGTTGAGCGGCTTTGCCGACTCCTTTTGATTTTAGTCAATACTTTGAACCTGCTCCAACGCAGGGGTCGGGGGGCCCTTTGGAGCGGGGTTGCCGCGATCTCAAAGCGCTGACTGGTCAGTTCGCAACCCCAGCAATACACGCTCCCCCTGCGCCACTTACCTCGGGCAATCTGTCGATTTCTATGGGCACTGTGGCAACCGGCTAACCCATTACAAAACTTAACCTTCGCGAGTTGGCAGACCCCGCTAACCCACCGAGCACTCTCGGGTCTTGGGTGATTTGCGGTAAGCGAAGCTATGCCATCTGCGATCGCAACTCATGAGCCATTGCCCTAACGCTGATGGGCTTGAGCCATTGGTCTGGGATTTTCAGGCCTCAACTTATGCGGTTGACAACTACTTTTGGGCAGTGGCAGTTGGGAATCAAAGTGGGACAATTTGGCAAAGGTGGGAGTCAGGAGTCAGAATTCATCCCCCACTTAACTCCTGACCTCTGACTCCTGAATTCCCTGTCAGGATTGTTGTCCCGGCTTAATTAGTAACCTTGTCCTATCGGTAGTCGGATTTTAAACGTTGTCCCTTGCCCTACGTGTGAATCTACTATGATCGTCCCTTCATGTAGGTCAGTAATAATGTAGTAGCTGACAGACAACCCCAATCCTGTCCCTTTACCCACAGATTTAGTTGTAAAAAAAGGATCGAATACCTTAGCTTGAATCTCGTCTGGAATTCCTAAACCATTATCTGAGATTGAGATTTCAATTTGCTTCCCTGCGATCTCAACAGTCCGAATCCAAATTGTATTGACATTTAGAAAACGCTCATCAAATGCGCGTTTTCGATCCGCCTCTTCTAAGGCGTCAACTGCATTATTCAGAAGATTCAGAAAAACTTGGTTTAGTTGTGCTGGAAAACAATGAATTTTAGGTAGATCTTTGTATTCTTTAACGACTTCAATTCTCGAAGATAGATCGCTAGATTGGAGACGACTTTCCACAATAATTAATGTGGCTTCTATCCCTTCATGAATATCCACAATCTTGGAGTTGGATTCATCTAACCGCGAGAAATTTCGACAGGATTTAACAATCCCTTCAATACGCTGAGAGCCGAACTTCATTGACTGGAATAATTGCTTTAGATCGGTTTGAATAAAGTTGAGATCTAGCGTTTCTAGTTCTTCTTGAATAACTTGACGGGGCTGAGGATATTCTTGTTGATAAAGTTGAATGAGACCGAGTAGATCGTCAAAGTATTGATGAGCATGATCTAAATTCCCATGAATAAAGCTAATCGGATTATTGATTTCATGGGCAATGCCAGCAACCATATTCCCTAAGCCTGACATTTTTTCAGCATGAATGAGTTGCACCTGAGTCTGCTTGAGCTGCATCAGCGTTTCCTCCAAGCGTTGATTCTGCTGTTTCAGCGCTTTTTCGATAAGCTGTCGCTCAATTTCCGCAGCAGAACGAGCCGCAAAAATCTTGAGAATGGCTGCCTGCTCCTCATAGCTACGAGTCAGGGGTTGAACATGTAAGCCCGCAATGTGACCGATCGGCTTCCCTTGACTGTTGCAAATTGGAACTCCCAAGTAACTCTCTGCGCCCATTGTGACGAGGTCTATGTCTTCGGGAAATTTTTGCTGAACCCCATACTCATAAATTTGTAATCCTTGATCTAAGACAATCCCACAGGGAGTCCCTGTCAGAACATACTCAAATTCGGGGCCAAAATCATCTCCTGCCCAAAAAGCTAAAACTTTGGCCTTTGGCTCGTCACCGTCAATAAATTCTGCAATGAACGCATAGCGAATTTGCAGCAATTCTGCTAAATACCGAACGCAAACTCGGAAAAATTCTGTTCCGATCTGAGAGGCAATGCCTTCAACAATCAGCTTTAAATCAGCTTCCCAATGCCGGTGATCAGAGGGTGATGATTGAGAATCCAATGCTAAGTTAGATGGATGAGGTTGAGTATTCATAGTGTCATATTAAAAAACAGGATGATAGATGCTCGATTATGCTGACTTAACCAATGCATAGACTAAGCGCTTGAAGCAGAGATATCCGTTCTACCGGATGGATTCTGAGTCATGATAGAGAGGAATCGTAATTGCAAATTCAGTTCCTATTCCAGGGGTAGAATGACAGGATATTTTTCCTCCATGCTTTTCTTCAATAATTTGACGGGCGATCGCCAATCCCAATCCTGTCCCCTTGCCCACGGCTTTTGTGGTAAACAAATGGTCAAAAATTCGCGCCCTCACGTCTTCCGTCATGCCTTTACCATTATCAGCAATCTGGATCTGCACCTGGTTTGCATCGGCGGTGGTGCGAATCGTAATCTGTTGAGGGTGGGCTTCTAGTTGCTCGAAAGACTGACCTTGAGCCTTTTCATCAAACATGTCGATCGCATTCGCCAAAATGTTCATAAACACTTGGTTGAGTTGACCGGGGAAACAGTCGATCGCCGGAATATCTCCGTAGTCTTGGATTACGTTAATTGCGGGACGATGTTCGTTGGCTTTCAGGCGATATTTCAAAATGAGGATAGTGCTGTCGATGCCGTCATGGATGTTGGCGCTGACTTTGTATTCGGCATCGGCGCGGGAGAAAGTGCGCAGGCTGGTGCTGATGCCTGTGATGCGATTGGTGGCTCCTTTCATTGAGTTGAGTAACTTGGGTAGGTCTGCGCTGAGGAATTCTAGGTCAATCTCTTCGGCATGGTCCTGAATCAATGCAACTGGATTGGGATAGTGCTGTTGATAAAGTGCCAAATGCCCCAATAGATCTTGAACATAATCCTTTCCATTGTTGATGCTGCCGTTGAGGAAGCCGATCGGGTTGTTGATTTCATGGGCAACACCGGCGACGAGATTGCCGAGAGATGCCATTTTTTCGCTTTGCACCATTTGCAGTTGGGTATTTTGCAACTCTGACAGGGCTAGCTCTAGATCCTGAGACTTTTGCAGAATTGTTTCTTCAGCCTGTTTACGATTGGTGATGTCCCGAAAATACCAAATTCGTCCCCAGTTTTCACCATTGGTGGAGTTTACAGGAACTGAGGTGCGCTCAATAGTCCGTCCATCCTTTAGAAGCAGCTCGCAGTGGCTTGACTCATCAATATGGTCATACAGATAAAGAATTTTCTCAAGAAATGCCTGAGGATTAGCCATTTTATCTACAACATGAGCCAACATTTTTTGATCATCTCGGCTTGTTCTTAGTTCTGGTGAAATCTTCCAAACATCCAGAAATCGCTGATTGTAACTGTGAATTTCACGATTGCGATAGACGACTAAGATACCGTCTAAAGACGACTCACTCTGGGCGTTCAAAAATGCGTGACTTTTCTGCAACTGGATCTCGGTCTGTTGCATCTCATAAAAAGTACGGGCATTTTCTAGGGAAATAGCGGCTTGAACACAAAGGAGGTTTAATAATTCGACGCGATCGCGCGTAAATGCACCAACAGTGACATGATTCTCTAAATACAAAATGGCAACCAGTTTACCCTGATTCAGAATCGCGGTACAGAGCAGGCTCTTGGGTTGGTGGGCCATGACGTAAGCATCCATCGCTAGGGTGGGATGGGCAGAGGCATCCACAATCACCACAGCTTCCCGACTGTGTTTGACGGTATTAATCAAAGATTGAGGCACTTCTGAGCTACTTGACAGCGCGATCGACTGGATCTGCGCCGGTTGATCGACCGTGGCAACCGCTTCCACAAACCACTGATTTTCACGGGGCATCAGCAAGACACCTTTATCGGCTCCGGCATTTTCTAGCACCGTATGCAGCAGGGTCGCCAAGAGTTTGTCGAGTTGAATTTCGCTGGATAGGGTTTGGGACGTTTTGAGAATGGTTGCCAGGTCGAGAGTATCCGAAATGCTGGTATTACCTGAGTTAGAAGACTGCGTACTGGGATACTGAGATGTTATTGTAAAGGCTGTTTCAATTGCCGACAAAGACATGCGCTGCTGTTGCAAAATCGGCGCGAGCAGTTGGGGGTAGCGCTGCTCTAAGTCTTGGACTTTGGCTTTCGCACCCCAGCGGGCGTAGCCGTAGTAGGCATTGGTGAGATATTCTTGGGCGATTTTTTCCTTGCCCCAACTGAGGTAGAACTTAGCAGCGAGTTCGTTGGCGAGGGCTGCTTCGTAGCCATAACCTTGATCTTGGGCTTGAGTGATGGCTTGCTCATAACACTCGATCGCCTCTGACTTTTGTCCATGCAACCGGGCTTTTTCTGCCCGGAGCAGAAGGCTCTTGTGACGAATATTTTCTGGGCAATCTTGCTCCCACCGAGTTAATTGCTCCTCTAGGGGCAGGATTGCTTGCCAATGGGATTGCCGCTCCGCTTGATCCTGGGTGCTTTCGATCAGTGCCAGGTGCATTAATGCCACGTAAAAGACACTGGAAGGGACTTTGGCATGGCTGGAAATGGTGGTTTCAATCAGGTTCAGTTGGGGAATTAGCGCTGAGTACGTAGCTTGCTGCCCAAATAAGTAAGCATGGCGGATTTTGACCGAATAAAACCAAGCGAGATGATAGGGGGCACTGTGATATTTCTGCAAATACGCTGTTTCACTAAAATCTTCGTCATCAAAACTCAAATGATTGGTCGTTAAATTGAGTAGATGACGAATCGGTTGTAGCACTCCAACCACTAAAGCATCCAGATTCTCTAAACTTTTGATCTGACGCAGAAACTCGGCATGGGTTTGGGCGATCGCATACAAGTCATCCAGATTTTTGCCATAGGTGAGGCGATCGGAACCACTGAGCATCATCGTAAAGCCAACGGTCAACCAGTTTCCGGCATCCATGCCATACTTAAGCGCATTTTCGTAGTAAGGATCGGCGGCTCGCAAAGGACGGCTCCAACTATGGACATCGGCAGCGAAGAGAAAATTGGTCATCCCCCGCACATCCGCATTGTCAAATTGTTCACAAAGCTGAACGGCCATATCACCAAACTGATGGGCTTGGGGCGCATTTTTGAGTACAGCATTGGCGATTAAGCCATAGCCCACATAGCCAAAGGGAGACATCTCGCTGTTGCCATGCTGCAATGACAACGTGGTCATTGCAGCGAGGGCCAGTAATGCCAGCGTCGGTTGACCATCTAGCCATGCCGCATAGAAAAGAATTTGCAAGATCCGCAATATTTCTGCAATATTGTGATCTTCCATCTGGGGGAATTCTAGAATTGATGCAATCGTTTGGGTTTCGAGGAATCGATTGACCGCAGCAATTTGTTCATCGAGGCTGGCTTGGATGTCTTCTGGTTCAATGGGCATTGTCCAGCCCAACAGGTGCAGGCTTTGGCGTTGAATGGCGATCGCTTCTGTATTGCGACCCTGGAGCTGATATTGGGTCATCTGTACTCGATAAACTGCGGCTTTATCGAGGGAGGTGTCAGCCTGAGCCAGGGTTACTTCATACAGAACTTCCGCTTGCTCAAAATTGCCACAAAGATAAGCCGCTTCCGAGGCGTCTCGATGTAGGGCGTAGGCTAAAGGATAGTCAGTTTGCCAAGCGTCTGTGGTTAATAGGCTAATCCCAATCTCATAATAGTTTTGAGCTGCTTGATAGGCAGATGAAAGTTTTGCTTTTTGACCTGCTTGCAAATTCATCTGAGCCAGTTGTTGCTTCTGGACTGGGTTGCTAATGGTCGCTCTGCCCAAATTTAGTTGGTTAACGATGTCAAAAATCTGTTCAACTTGTTCTTGTTCAGACAAACCCTGTTGTAATAATTGACCAATTTGCCAGTGGGCTAATTGTTTTTGAGCTTCAGGAATGAGTGAATAAGCGGCTTGCTGAACCCGATCGTGTAAAAAGCGATAGGTCAGATTTACAGGACTCTGTGTCTCTGACTGTTCTATACCCTGGAAGAATTTATAGACTTGGCTCGTCGGTAAAATCAATCCTTCCTGCAATGCTTTCCATAATACTGTTGCCGCATCGGTAGGCGATTGTTCTGAAACGATCGCCAAAGTCGCCAACTGGACAGTGCGAAGTTTTTCTTTAAGTTGACAGGTGCAGCCCTTGGGAAAAGAGATTGCCTACGGGGTGCGTTGCCATCGCTCAAAGCAACGAACATTCCAATACCCAAAGAGCAAGGAATGTT
>NZ_JAYGIG010000185.1:0-6180 GCF_034932105.1 Leptothoe sp. PORK10 BA2
AGACCCACTCTACTTTTGACTAAATTACTGGCTAATAAAACTGAGATGTCTAAAACCCTTGACCCACCTGATTTAGCCGCTTGAGAACGGGGCAGAAGCAAAACAGAAACTTGTCATTGTCCAGTTGGAGTGATAGATCGAAAAATTTCGCCTATCCTCTAGGGTAAAACGAGAATCTTTCTGCCTATCATGCCATCATAGTCCGATCGCCTAAAAATCATCAACCCCGATCTCACCCTTAACGTTAATCAATCAAGGTTCACAATGCTTCAATTTGCACAACACCACCCGCGATTGATTCCCCAAGAATTACTTGGGTAGGTGCCTACCAACTTTCCGAGAATTGGGGCACACCATAGCTGAGTAAAGCTGGGCTTGATCGTCGCTATCACTTTTGGATGGCAGCTTCTTGCATCTACCACGATCGGGCTTCTGGAGGCTCGACACGTAGGAGCCGTCGGTAGTGAGTCCAGCTCAATTCGGAACACACTGCGTTCCAATTTGGGAAACATTGAAAGAAAGCTCACATATGCCGCAGGTTCTACATCTCCTAATGCCACCAGGGTTGTGTGCCTGTACGTGGATCTGTTTGTGTCCAGGGTAAAATCCAGATCGCTTCTCCTTCGACCAGAACGTGAACCAGCTTCAGGGGGCGATCAGCTGGACCTCTTACGACAGAACCATCGGAGGCAAAGCGAGAACCATGACAAGGACATTGAAACTGCTGTTCAACACCATTCCAAGGAAACGTGCATCCCAGGTGTGTGCAGTTATCTACAATGCCAATCGCATCTAGTGTGTTGGCTTCCGTAACAGTCAAATAGGTGGGTTCACCTGCCAATCCAGCAATTAATGCTCGACTTCCTGGTGAATTTGCCAACAATTGAGAGACAGGAATCGGGTTACCTAACTGATCCTTGGCAAGGATTGCACCCCCCTTTCCTGTTTCAGGAGGCGGGATGAAAAAATTGACCATAGGATAAAGGGCTGATCCAGCCGTGACGGCAACAGCAGCACCCGTTAAAAAATTGAGAAACTGTCGTCGATTCAATGCAGAATCATTGGGAGAAAGATTGGCATCCATTGCTGGGATCCTCCTGTAGATTGTTTATTAAGGGAGAGAGCAAGTTTGAAGCTAATTTTGTGATTAAGTTGAGCCTGTTCTTGAGCAACGCGCCTGTATTGGGTTGATGACTGTTGCTGGCGCAGAAGAAGTTTGTGAAGAGCGGTAGTAGGCATAATTTTTGATTAAAACAAAGGTGGCGATCGCAATCAAAAAATAACCAAATCCTTTTTGGAGTTGACGGGCAGAAACAAATTGTCCCAGGTAGCCGCCCAGCACAGTTCCTAAACCCGCCGCAAAGGTAAACGAAACCGTCAAGTGCCAATTCAGCTCAATATGTCCCCAATAACCCAGTAAGCCAGCGATCGAGTTACCTGCAATAATCAATAGTGATGTGCCGATCGCTTGTTTCATCGGAATTTTGCCGAGCAAGACCAAGGTAGGAACAATCGCAAATCCACCACCTACTCCCACCAGGCCTGTTAAACCTCCAACGCCAATCCCTTCGATCATTAGCCATAACCAGCAATACTTGCAGACAGGGGGTTGGTAGAAGACTTCATGCTGCACGGCTTCAGGGGACGGCTCAGATTTTGCCGCACGACGGATCATCAATCCGGCAGCCAACAGCATGGCAACGCCAAATAACGCCATCTGAAACGTGGCTGTGATCCAGGGTTGGGTTGCCAATCGTGCCCCTAGATAAGCCCCCAGCATGGTGGCAGAACCAAACACGATCGCCGTTCTGCCGTTGAGATTGCCCCGTCGCCAATGGGGAATAGCACCCACTAAGCTGACTAAGCCCACCACGATCAGCGTCATCGCAATTGCCGATTTAGTGGGAATGCCCATGATATACACCAGCACGGGCAACGCCAATACTGAACCGCCGCTCCCCAGCAGCCCTAGACTCACGCCAATAGCGATCGCAAATAGATGACCCAGTGCATACAGCATCGTTTCGCCTCAATATCGTTTCGCCTCAATTACGACCAACGCTGACCAATGTTGCGGTTGTAGGGCAACTGAGCCAGTAGCATTCCCATCGCACAGGTATTGGTTCCCCCAGAAAATACTAACCCCGTACCCACTAAACCGCTGAGCAGGAAGCCCCAGGGCGAAACGGTAACTCCCAGAATTGTCCCGAACAGGACTAGCAGACCTGCGACTATCTGCACTTGACGAAACAAACTTATGGGCGCATTTCGGCTTTTTTCCAGTGGATAAGCTTCTGCTTTCCAGGTAGAGAGTCCGGACTGCAATTCCGTCACATCGGTAAAACCTGCCGCTCTGAGTTGGGTTGCTGCACGAGCAGAGCGCTTGCCCGACTGACAATACAGTAAAAGACGTTGTCCAGGCTGAAGATGAATCTGACTGGGATCAAATTTAGATAGCGGATGGGAAATGGCTCCAGAAATATGTTCGATGGCATATTCCACTGGTTCACGCACATCAATCAAAAGAACAGATTGAGGATTGTTGAGCCATTGTTTGAGTGTGAGTGCATTAATCGTTTGGGAAGCCGATGTTTGAGTTTGAGTCATGGCCAATTCCTCTGAGTAAAAAATCGTCAACATTAAATCGTTAACGCCACCGTTGCAGGTGCTGTATTTAAGCCATAACTGACGCAACATTGCCACAGCGTTCATTGGCTTGCACTGCTTCTGCAATTTTTTTCGGGTCGGGCAAGTTCAATCCATTCATCAATTGAATAAATGCATCCCGACTCTGCCCTGCCAATCGGAGATTCCACTGCTTTTCTTCGCCAATGGTGGAGACGGTTCGTCCCTGGTAATCATGTCCTGGATAAACCACCGTACTATCTGGCAATGTAAATAACCGTTGAGTAATGGCGTCAAACAAAGTTCCTGCATCACCACCTTGAAAGTCTGTGCGACCACAGCCGCGAATCAGCAGGGAGTCGCCCGTCAACAGATGGGTTCCATCAATCAAATACGCCATGTGACTATCGGTATGTCCTGGCGTGGCAATTGCCTCGATTTCCACCGCCCCAACTTGCAGGCGATCGCGATCGCTGATAAAGCGATCGGCACAGTCTATCTGTGCTTGTTTTGGCACCACACCTCTGCATCCGGTTCGTTTGCGCAGCTCAGCGGCTCCCGTAATGTGATCAGCATGAACATGGGTTTCCATGCAATAGCTTAGGGTTAAACCCAATTGATTGAGCAAGGTAACATCCCGCTCCACTTGCTCTAGTACTGGGTCAATCAAAACGGCTTCTGCGGTTTGCGGGTCTGCCACTAGATAGGTGTAGGTGCTAGTAACCGGATCAAACAGTTGTCGGAACAATATCAGATGTTCTCCTCAATTAACTTGCTTAACAATATTACTATATAGTAATATAAGGTCTTGTCGGGACTGAGCCGACTTCAGGTCTTTTGTACTCTTAAGTCTGGCAGCAAAAATGTCTCTGAAATTATGGAGATCACAGGCTTAGGGCAAGCCAATGTCTCTAAACATCTCAAGATTTTGTCCCAGGCGGGTATTGTTGCTCGCCAGCCGAAAGGAGTCAGCGTCTATTACGAGCTAGCTGATCCAATGATCTTCGATCTGTGTGAACTGGTCTGCGGCAGGCTGGAAACTCGGCTACAGGATCAGTCTCAGCAGCTTCAGTCCCTAGAGATGCTGCGCCAGTCATAATCCACACTTGATTGGAGGGTTGCTATGGCTCATGTTGTCGTGATTGGTGCTGGATTAGGTGGTTTGCTGATTCGACCACCCGAGCAAACGCCTCTGCCTGACGGTGTTGGTGATAAAGCAAGGCTGATTCTGCTGAATGACGGTAGCGGCTTGCTGCCATTAGCAGAGGCGAGAAACCGGGTTTCTGAGGTAGGTCTTTAGAATTTCTAGGGGAACTCTGAACTTGGAGACTTTGGGGATTATTAGAGATGCCGCGTCGTCAGGTAAACTTTGCACCAGGACACTACTATCATCTCTATAACCGTGGCAACAATCGCCAGAATATTTTCTTTGAACGCGAAAACCATTTGTATTTTTTGCGGTAGTTTCGGCACTGCCTGGAAGACCTCACCTATCATACTTGTTACGACAAGACCGCTGACTTAATCGCTCAAGTCGAACACTTTCAGGCACGGCTCAATGATGACCCGCTAGCCCTCTCTCAATGTTTGTGGGTCTCGACTCAGCTTGATCCTGAAATCGAAAAACTCCGGTTCTCAACTTAGATGGGGTTTAGCGTGTCTGCCTCCACCCCCGAAGATTGTTTGTTAAACGAAAAAGGAGGTTCTTGCCTGACATCACAAAGGACCAACACACTTTATTTTTCTACGAAGAGACCACAATACTCAAGTGATTAATTTCATCAATGCCAATGACCCAACCCAAAATACCATTAATCTGTTGCTGTTATAAGTACTCAGATTTAATGTGGCTTTATAGTTTCTTATCACGCAATTCAGTGTAACAACGGAGTGCTCGTTTGGGTGATTTTATCTAGGATAGTTGCACCAGACTATAACAAGAAAGAGTTAGCCTCCCTAGATATAGTCACTTATACAGAACCAAGTTAGCCAAGTTGTTTTCAAGGATGAATAGTATGACCAGTCGGCCATCTCAGGTTAAAATCAGCGCTAAAAGGCGGATATCTAACTCTCCTGATGCTTCTATGGTGATTGATAGCCACCTACAACTAGCTCAAAAGTTGGCTCAGAAAAAAAACTATAAAGCTGCAATCTTTGAGTTGAGACAAGCCATTAAGGCATACCCTGGCAATGCCCTGTGCCACAGCACTTTGTCCGTCCTATATTTGCAGTCACAGCAAAATACCATGGCAGGCGTCCATGCTAAACAGGCATTAGTGTTAGACCCAACAAATCAACTAGCCACAAAAATCCAGGAAACGTTGATGAAACAAAAATCTGACCATGCCAAACGTCAACAAATTAAAACGGAGGCAAAGGAACGTGGAATACTTGGTCTACTGTCTAAAAAAGTATTTTAGACAGTAGACCGTAGGTCTAGCATTGGTTACTGGATCTAGAAATCATCCAGGTTAATGCCAACAACTTCTTTCTGTACTTGCTGAAAATAGTCACTACTAGTCAAACTGATAACGTCCTCTTTCTGTTGTTCTTGACCAATCTCAATGCTTAATTCTTCGAGCTGGCGTCTTAGCTGCTCTTCTCGACAAACACGTTCGTTAATATCTTGAACAAATACCCTCATAATAGAGAAGGTATTGTTCTTATCCCTGACAACGCAAGCATCAATTTGGGTTCAGGATGATATCCCGTCTTTGCAGTAAGAGCGGTGTTCAAATCCTTTACTGACTTTTCAGATAGAGCGATTCCATCTTGCGTTGCACTCGGGGATGCGGGTGATGGTATCGCTCATAGTGAAGGGCTTCGATATCAGCGGAGGTAAATGTGTCAGCTTGATCATTGGGCTACAACCCTTCAATTGGCCCCATTTTACCTGCTCTCTCAAACTCTAAGTTTGTGCCCTGATAGAGTATAGCGTTCGAGGTCACCACGGCTGCCAGTATCTCGCCCGTTTGCGCATCGACACCCAACCGTAATTTGAGCCACGTACGACGTTTGCTGACCCCAGGCTGAGGGGTTTTCCATTCCCCTTCTTCATAGAACTTTAATTCCCATACTGTGGACCACCCCATGACGTTCCCTGCTGGTGGAGTTCGTCGGTATATATCCATGCTTAAGGACTTTTGACGACGAGACAGCGTAGTATGTACCGCTATGGACACCGATACCCCCATCAACTCAAAGATAGACCCCGCAAAACCGATGGTTTGACGCAACGCCAGTCCGTCAATCACTTTCAAGGTTAATCATGTCTGAATGGCTAAGTCACTGTAGGTCTTAGAAGCGCCAGGCTGACCTGTCGTTTGAGTGTTTTTCCAGGCTACAATTACCTCATCGCTAAGCCATTGCGTCAAACTTCCTCGCTTGCCCAAGGCGGCGTTATACTCAGACCAGTTGCGCAGTTTGTAAGCAGCAATTATAAATTCAAAATGTAATATTTGATACAGACGCGCGTGCCCAGTAAATGGGTTTTAAGAAATAGTTGAAACCTAGCGTGTGGGTCGGGTGCATCTCTATGGAAAATATCGGCATCAG
>NZ_JAYGIG010000186.1:0-6109 GCF_034932105.1 Leptothoe sp. PORK10 BA2
GGAGGCGAAGAATATACCTCAAGTGTTACGACACCGTTGTGCCTATTTGAATGGGCAATTTTCGACGGTATCCTCACTTTCTTAGCAAAATGAGTAATAATACTCATCGCAAAAGTGAGATGCACCCGATAATTGTCCATATAGTACGCTCATATTGGGTGGATATATAGAACGTTTCGGTATATCTTCCAAAATTTTATAGCCAGAGCTAACTAGGTAACGCCACAGTCAGTACATGCGATCTACCTTGCCTATTGATGGAAACTCGACCTAGAAAATGACTCGATCAAGTTCGGGATCAAATCCGGCTTAAGCACTATTCCTATCGCACCGAGCAAACCTACGTCTATTAGATTCGAAGCTAAATGGACTTATGTTTAGATATGGCAACTTTTCATGAATGGAGAAATCACGTAAATAGAATCCGAACCCCGAACAGGAACCACAGCCCAAAAAGGAGCAGGGAACTGGCGGCATAGACGGTAAACCGATGCAAGACTTTGTTGTAGGTGCAGTGAATCACGCTATGGGCAACTCGTAGCAACACATAAAGCCAGCTTAAGCCAACAAACATCGCTGTGACCGATTGGGTGACAAAAATAGTCAGGCAGAAGGCATAAAACAGAACCGGCATCTCGAATAAATTTTTGAAGTTGTCAGCCGCATTTGTATTTTTCATCCGTTCCGCCATTTGTCGAGAGGTGGATATGTCTTGAGGTGATATCTGACGGCTGCGTAGTTCGCTAAGGCGATCGATGTAAAGTCGCACCCAGACGGCGGCAACTAGGGCAATCATCGCCAAGAGAGGGGGGAAAATCATTGTTTGGGGCATTGTGTTACCAACTTACAATCAACGGTAATTCGGGTTGAAAGTCCATCCGCTGTTCTTGAACCTCCCCATTAAAACCCAGTTCAAGACACCAGTCTATTCTCACTCGCAGCCGAACAAGCTGGGCATCTTACAGGATTTTCAATTCTGTCGATAATGGTATCATCACTGAGCTGACAATAGGTTTTGCTACTGAAAAAGTAAACCGAGTCCGAGGGTCAACAAACTGGCTGTCAGGGCGATCGCACCGAGGTAGATCAACAGGATAAATCGAGTGGGTTTAGTGCCTTCGCGGGGTGCAGCGCCAAAAAAGCCTGCTGAGATCAGGATGGGGGCACTTGCAAAACCAACCCGGAGCAATAGTTGAATCGCGGTGCTCAATTGAGTTGCTTCGATCACGAGCTGCGCTATCAGCGCCAGTAACACCAAGACACCCGCATGGGCATGTCCTGCACGGTAGTAAGAACGCTGTAGTTCAGTGCGAATCACTTTGACTTTGCCCATCTGTGTCAGCAAGAAATACCCGCCATATTGGATCGTCGGCACCGTTAGTAAAATTAATGCGATCGCAATTCTTGTGGCATCACTTAGTTGCATAATCTCTATCTCCTATAAATTTCTCTTTTTCTTGTTCAGTTTCTGCTTGAAGATAGTGCCGATACCAGACAATGGTCTTGCGGAGTGCCTCGCGGTGAGGCGTAGAAATATCCCCAAAAGCCTTGACAAACTTAGAGCTATCCACAATAAATGGACGCTCAAATTGATACATCATCTCAATGGACTCTGCAGCTTCGGGAATAAACAAACCACCCATCCGCATCATCCATTTGCCCATGCCATTCATTTTTGGCGGTAAATTCAACTCTGCAAAGAGAAGATTTAACATCTCCCTAGTCGAGATCGTTTTGGCATTGGGAACATGCCAAACTTGCCCGATCGCCGCTTCATGCTCACCTAAAATCACCATCGCCTTTGCCAGATCGCCAATGTAGGTGTAGGTGTGAGGCAAATCCAAGTTACCGATTGCTTCAGCAGTCTTACCTTGAATCGCTGGAATAAAGACACGAGCGCCTAATACAGAATTGAGAACGCCTTCGCCATAAAAATCAGCAGCCCTGGCAATCACCACTTTTGCTTTGCCAGCACGATAGGCGGACATCAGGGTTTCGGCCAGTTGTGCCCGCATCTTGCCTTTGTTGGTTGTTGCCGCATAGGGCAAAGCTTCGTGCATCGGCCCTTGGACTGCACCATAGCCATACAGACTATCGCCATAGATGAGCTTGGCTCCACTTGCGATCGCACCAGCCAGAATGCCTTGCTGCAAGGGCGGAAATTCCGTTGCCCAATCCTTAAAGCGATACCTCGGCCCTGCGCAGTGATAAATCACCTCTGCGTTTTGGCAGACCTGTTGCGTAAAGCGTGGATCGGTCGCGTCACCCGTCACTAACTCCACCCCCAGAGGTAGCTCTACCGCCTTGCCTCGCTTCACCATCCGTACTGGTTTACCCTGGGCGCTCAGGTAATGGGCGATCGCCCTTCCCAATGGCCCTGCACCAAAAATAAGCTGAACTTTTTGCTGTGAAGTGTTCATAATTTCATCCTTTGATCTTGTATAATCAATTAGTTGACTATAGCTGACATCATATAGTCAACTAATTGATTATGTCAACCGAGCGGAGGATTTCTGGAGAATGGCACTAGCCCATGCAATTTTGGCAACGCTACTGGATAGCTCCCAGAGTGGATATGACCTGAGAAAATGCTTTGAAGGGTCGGTTGGCTTTTTCTGGCAAGCCAGCTTTCAGCAGATCTACCGCGAATTGGGGAAACTAGAGGAGCAAGGATTAGTGCAAAGTGAGGCGATTGCTCAACAGGGCCGCCCAGATAAAAAAGTTTTCGCAGTCACAGCAGCAGGCGAAGCGTTTCTACAAGCATGGATACGAACCCCTTGCGAAATGGCACCCATACGCGATGATCTGCTGGTAAAAATGTTTGCAGGATTCTTGGTACCTAAAGTAGAAATGCTCGCAGAACTCAAGGAGCATCGATCGCTCCATCAGGAACGCCTGGCCATTTATCAACAAATTCAACGCAATGCTTATGCAAATCCCGAGAATCTATCGGAGAAAGAACTATTTCGCTATTTAACGCTCTGCGGTGGCATTCAATATGAGCGGGGCTGGCTGAAGTGGTGTGAGGAGGCGATCTCAATGCTCACCAAATATTCAGCCAGTTCAGTTAACCCTCAATAGCTACCTTACGGTCTAACGTTACCCATCCCCTGCTGCAGATTATCTCTGCAGCATAACCGATTACATTGTGAGCGACTTAAACTGCTTGCTGGTGATTGTTAAGGCCATCTCCTCCAGCAACAATACCACCATCCACTGGGAGGATCACCCCTTTTGCCCAGCCTACATTTGTCAAATAGAGAACGGCATCGGCGATATCTTTAACCAACCCGACCGAGAGAATGCTACTGAATGCCTTGCCGAAATTCTTTTACAGGCACTCCAGCAACACCCCAATCTTCAGTCGCAACTTCATCAATGACAACGAATGTCGTTGCGGGTGTTTTATTTAGAACACGCACCAAAAGTTCTGTTACACCTTTGATGAGTTCAGCTTTTTGCTGTGCTGTTGCGCCTTCGCGAGTGATTTTGATATTGATATAGGGCATGGTTTGACCTCCTGCTAATTTTGGCTTGTTGGCAATATTGCCTTGTCCGCATGGATTGTGTAGTGAAAGACTTTGGCAATGATTTTCCATTCGCCCTCAATCTGAATGAGGGTAAGGAGATCGATAAAATCTTTGCCTAGCATGGAAGAACGCATTCGGGCGATCGCCATTACAGCCCCTGTCACCTCGATCGAATCGATCGAAAATGTATATGGATCGCCGGAAGATTCTGGGGAAGTTCGTTGCTCAACGATTGGGAAATAGGAATTCATATCCAGATGTAATAGTTCTCCACTAGATGCCGTGAAGTATTGAGCACTGGCATGAAACACGGTTGCCAAAAGGGCTGTATCACAACGATATAAAGCGTCGTAATATCGCTTGAGCAGATCAACAATCGCGAAATATTCAATGCCGTAAACCTGTTTATCCACCGCATAGACCTGTGCTTGATTCATCGTTCCTCCGTGCTTCGGGTGATCACAGCTTGAAGCCCACACTTTGACCATAACTCTTCACTCAAAAAAGATAAAGCTCGATTTAGTTGAATAACTTTTCACCTATAGTGAATAATACAGATAGCGAGATGGATCATTTGGCAGGTAATTTTCTATGGACAAATTAGTTGCTCTGATCGTCTTTAGACGGGTCGCTGAGTTGGAGAGTTTTAGCCGTGCAGCAGACGCGCTGAACTTATCAAATGCAGCCGTCAGTAAAAATGTCCAGGAACTGGAAAAAGCACTGGGAACCCAGTTGATCCATCGCACCACCAGACGTTTGAACTTGACTGAAGCCGGACGACTCTATTTTCAGCGAGTTTCCTCGATTCTGGATGAGCTGGAAAGTGTTGAAGAAACTGTTTCCGATCTCTCAGTCAAACCCCATGGAATGCTTCGCGTGACAGCACCCATGTCTCTGGGTTTAACCCATGTGGCAACCGCGATTTATCAATTTCAATCCATTTATCCAGATATACAGATCGAACTCATCCTCAACGATCGCTATGTGGATCTTATTGAGGAGGGATTTGATGTGGGGATCAGAGGGGGTGGATTGGTCAACGATAATAGTCTGGTCGCACATCGAATCGACGATATTCAACGCGTCGTTTGCGCGTCACCAGCATATCTGAAGCAGTATGGCGAACCCCAATCGCCACAGGATCTAAGGCAGCATCGTTGTGTGGTTTACACGCTAGCGCGATCGCCCCATGAGTGGAGTTTTTGGCGCGGTCAAGAAACAGTATCCGTGCATGTTGATGGCTCTTTAAAAGTGAACAATAGCCTCGCTGCCAGTCAAGCTGCTGTTGCGGGACTCGGTTTGATTTTCTTGCCCCTGTTCACAGTCTTAGATGGATTGGAACGTGGAATGCTGAAAACTGTTTTGACAGAATGGTCTACGGAACCTTTGACCCTGTATGCGATTTACCCAAAACATCGCCAGGATTCTAGAAAACTTCGAGTATTCATCGACTTTATATCGGAGGCTCTTGCATCAATTACTGCCAGACTTTAACCTTTAGCAAGCCAACAGAAATGCCGAGTTTTGCGCGCTGACCCAGCAAAGTAGTCGATAGTGAATTTGGCCATAAAGGCGCGTTTGCAAGCACCCGGCAGCTTCTGAGCGGCATCTTGAATCGTCGCTTTGACAAGGCTTTCCAGCATCAGCAATCTTCACAGCCAGCAGGCACAGGTGTTCACCATACTTATCCTAAAGGTCGGTACTCTATTTAGTTGCGTACTCCTAACGTGTGACACACCAGCAGGTGACCCAGGCTCAAGCTATAGACACGATCGTGCTGATAGTTTGAGATCAACGTAACCACAGAGTACCTGTATGTACCGGAATAGTATTTGCCTTGCCGTGGGTCTGGGATGCCTGGGCATGGTGGCCCAGGCGCTGGCCTGTGTGCCGCAGATCCCCACAGACTCTGCCCCCAACAGCGCTACTCCCCCTGAGGCTCCAACTCAAACCCTGCCCATCGTGATTGCTCCCCTATTGCCACCGTTAACCCAGGCGGCGGGGCAGTCTCTGGAGGCAGAAGTGTTGACAGGGATGTACACCTGGTTTGCGTTGGCGGGGTTGGATAAGGTGCCTGCGCCTCCCAGCTATTCTGAGGCGTTGCAGGACTACCGCGCGGCCTGGAGTGCCATCCATGCGGATGTTGCCAACTTTTTGGGTTATTGGCATAACGACGAGGGCTATCCCTATAGCCTCAGCGTTTTCCCTAGCTTTACCCCAGGGCAGTTGTGCATTCTGGAGTTCCAACCAGAATGGAGCCTCGACATCCTGAACGAGGAAACGGGGGAAACTGTCAAGGATGTGATCAGTCCCGAGATCCTATCTTTTTCAGTGGCAACGGTGGAGCAGGGGATGCTCCGGAGCAGCCAGGTGCGATCGCAAGGTTCCGCTATGTTAGTCACCCGCTATGCTGGGGGGGAAGCCTACTCGGTGGTGCTGTGGGCAGTGGAGGACGGGCGTAACCGGTGTTCCTCGGCCATCAGTAAAGGGGCTGAAGTATTGTCAGTTGGAGGTTGTAGAGCATCAAGCAGGAAATAGGACTAGAGTTGGAATATGAACGCCAATCTAGTCCCAACAAT
>NZ_JAYGIG010000187.1:0-6057 GCF_034932105.1 Leptothoe sp. PORK10 BA2
GGCTGATGCCGATATTTTCCATAGAGATGCACCCGACCCACACGCTAGGTTTCAACTATTTCTTAAAACCCATTTACTGGGCACGCGCGTCTGTATCAAATATTACATTTTGAATTTATAATTGCTGAATAGGTTGCCAGCGTCTTGACAAAAAAAGAAAGTTATGAAATTCGATTTTCCTCATGGCTGCCCAGCCAACTACAGATCAAATTTCATCAGTTGTACACTACCTGTAGTGTTTCCATATTTCGTTGAACCACTAAATAAAATCAGCGAACCGCGAGTATCTACTTAGTACCACCAAAATTGGCAGAAAAGTGCAATTTGCTCTTCAGGTATAAACCTGATGTTTAGTCAAAAGTCGTCTTCACTAAGAACTAAGGCTTACTTACACAGGCTTACAGACCTCTAATTTCTTTACTACTAGGCTTCATACCCACATTCCGCCCTTTAACTGGCACATCAAAACATTAATAACGAGGCCAGTAGATCACAGCATCCTAAGAAGTGTTGAATTCTCAATAAGCTAAACCTATTGAGAATCTACAGAAAATAGTTCACCTGAACTAAATTGCGGTCAAACCCTTTTCCAGAGAAGGTTTCAAATTTAATACCTGAGTGTGCCAGTTGGAAGTGCGGAATGTCGGTTCATAGAGAAGGTGAATTCAACAAAGTTCCGAATTTCGTTATACGCATAAAGCCATGCACCTTCTTTGTAGGAAAATATCTATAAGATCAACCAATTTTCAATCCTCAGCTTGCTTTATGAAATTTTCCTCTTCAAACCAGATAGGCCATAACATTCTGATTGTCGATGATCATGCGGCAATCCTGAGTGGAACTGTCGGTCCTCTACAAAGTGTCTACCCTAAAGCAAAGATACAAACAGCAGCAACAACACACGATGCACTTGGCTTGTTAGAGCGAAATTTATTCGATGTCGCAATCTTAGATCTCGCAGTTCCAGAACAAATAAATGAAGTCCCCACTCTTGAAATTGGAATTGATCTCCTACGACATATTTTTCAAAACTTTCAGAGCTTAAACATTGTTGTTCAGAGTGCCAAAGTAGAAGCGCTGACCAGGGTGAAGCCTTCAATAGACAGACATTTAGGCGGTTTCACTGTTATCGACAAAAACTTACCAATAGAAGAGATGTTGACAAAAGTAGCCTGGGCACTCAAGGGTGTGGTTTATACTCCTCCAGAGATTCGAAATGGTTTGGAAATGCGGATCGAGTGGATTCAGGTACTCCAACTCGCGTTTCAAGAAGCGCTGACCGATAAAGCTATTGCTGAACGTCTGCATGTGAGTGAGCGAGGGGTTCGACATTACTGGACTAAAGCCCAAGATGCACTAGGTGTCTATCCATCACCTGGTATCAATATCCGGATGCAGACCGCTATTCGAGCTCGCCAAGTAGGACTGATTGACTGACTGACGTAATTTGTCTATCTAAGCATCTACCTTATGAGTACTTTCCTTCAGACCCTTAAAGAAAAGACGGCTTCGGTATCGCTAGGCTCCTATGTTCTAGGCATGATCGTGATCGGGGTTGTCTGCTTAACCCGCTCCTTAGGATTATTGCAAGGGTTCGAATGGTGGGCGTTTGATACCTTTCTGAGGCTACGACCTGCAGCTTCCATAGATGAGCGTGTCGTTGTCATTGCGATTGAAGAAGAAGATTTTCAACGCTACGGAAATTCGATTCCAGATCGGGCATTAGCGGAGCTTTTACAGACACTAGGCCAGTATCAACCTCGAGCGATTGGGATGGATCTTTTTCGAGACTCCCCCGTAGAGCCTGGTTATCAGCAGCTAGTTGAAGCGTTCGAGCAGGTTCCAAATATCTTTGGCATTAACGGTATCGGTTCTGCTGCCGTCAATCCACCTCCGGAGTTATCAGTCGAACAGGTTGGCTTTGCGACGATACCGCAAGATAAAGATGGATTCACCCGTCGTTTGCTACTAACGTGGATAGATGATGAAGCCAGTAAACTAGAGGTTTCCTTATCTCTCAGATTAGCTATTGCCTATTTGGAGGCAGAAAATATAGACACGGAAGTTTCATCTGGGGACAGTCTTAATATTCGGATTGGGGACGCTAAACTGACTCGGCTGCAGTCAAATTCTGGAGCTTATGTCAATGTCGAAAATGGTGGCCATCGAGTGCTGCTGAATCCACAGACGGGAAGACCACCCTTTCGGCGCCTATCTATGCAGGCAGTGCTGGCAGAGGAATTTGATCCTGACTGGATTCGAGATCGCGTTGTCTTAATTGGTGTCATCGCTCCAAGCGTCCAAGATTTATTCCCAACAGCAGCCGTCACGACTGATCTGCCTGGTTTTATGTATGGGGTAGAAATGCATGCCCATGGCGTTAGCCAGTTGCTTGATCGAGCACTGAAAAATCGTCCTCCCATTCGAGTTTGGCCCGAAGTTCTGGAATATGGTTGGATTCTGGTGTGGGGCGGTTTAGGGGTGTGGCTGGTGCACCACCTTGCTTCTCCTAGGCGCTATGTCTTAGCGATAATAGTCTTGGGCAGTGCGCTGATTTTAGGCAGCTTTAGTTTGCTGTGGCTATGGAGTTGGTGGATTCCTGTGGTGCCACCGCTGATTGTGTTTGGTATCAATGGGCTAGTGCTTTCTGGCTTTTACCTGTACGACCAGACAATGCGGGCTCGCATTGATGAGCGGCAGCAGGTGATTCAAGAGGCCTACACCACCATCCATAATGGTCCACTGCAGGAACTAGCGGTATTGTCAAAACTAGCCGGCAGCGGCTGCAGCCTGGAGCAAGTTTTTCCCAAGATTCAACAGATCGAGCAGGACCTGCGTGCTCTGGACAGCCGTTTAGAGATCCTTCATAAGGTACACACACCAGCCACCTTCGTGATCGGCGACACCAACCTGAATTTAGAAGACCCCTTGAATGAGGTACTGTTTGGGGTTTACAACCAAACCCTGACGCGAGACTTTCCCGGATTTCAGAGCTTGAAGCTCAAAATGCCCTCATTCGACCCATTAGATACTGCCGGCCTTTCTCACAAAGACCGCCGCGACCTCTGTCAGTTTTTAGAAGAAGCTCTTTGCAATGTTGGTAAACATGCTAAAGCTCCCACCAGACTGAGCGTAGTTTGCAAAAGTACAGAGCAGATCAACCTTATTCGAATAGAAGACAATGGCCATTCAATGCCTCAATCGTTTACCACGCCCTCCAAATCGTCATTTTTTTTACAAAAATCTGGTAGCGGCTGGGGTACCCAGCAATCGCTCAAGTTAGCTAAACGACTGAATGGCCAGTTTCAGCGTGGGGCTTTGCCGACTCGGGGCACCTACTGCGAACTATGCTGGCCCCGTAGCGACCAGTCTGCTCAAGTCAAACATTAAGTTTTTTCAAGCTGCGCTTATCTCAATCCCTCGATAACCATTTGACGTCGTGGGATTGAAAAATGCACAACAAGCTGTCCTTCTTTGTTTATGCTACCTTGCTCGCTGCCTGCTTGCTCAAGCTGCTTGGAGGAAATGTCCCTCAAAAAGATCAGTCTCCTTTGATGGACGTAACAGATTCTATTTATGTCCGTGCCGATGAAAATGACTTAGGTCCTGTCAGAAATGCTGGAACTCGTCTTAATGCTTAATGATGATACACAAGACAACCGCTGCTGTTGAATCAGCCGTGAGAAAGGCTTAATACTCAAGATTCTTTCCAGTAGTTTTCCCTTATCTATAACCCCCTTAACTTCATGTGTGTAGCCCTCATTCAGAGTCAATTGCACGAACTCATAGAAAAGTTCCATACTGCTGATCGCTGTCAGCAGCGTAAGCTTGTTACTCGAATTTTAAGTCTTGCTCAGCAGTCCGATAAATTCTGGCAGGGGATTAGCATCGATGCCGAACCCTACGCTGAGGCTTATCAAGCAGTGATGATTTTGCTGCCTCGTAAACTCAGTCAATTTGATCCCTCAAATCTAACCTTCGTTCAATGGTTGAATCGTTGGCTAGTGGTAGAAACTCTGGCACGCTCACCAAAAATCTGGCGAGGTGGAGGAAATACAGATCCTGCAATTTATGAAGAAGCTAAGCAGATTGCGATGAACGAGATTCTCAATAAATTTAAAGAGTATGACTCTAAGAAAGGAAGTGTAACCAACTGGTTTAATTTCATACTAAAAAAGCGAATACTTGATGTGACAAAAGATTGGGGAGGAAAAGGAGGTCGGGAGGTCCCTCTCAACGACGGTTATGGTGAAGAGCATTGCTCAAACCAGTCTGTTCAGATTACGAGTGAAAGTGACGAAATAGAATTCGACTTGCCGAATTTGCCAGGCGTAACTCCCGACATTTCTTTAACGCGCAATCTCATCAACCGGATTCGACAGTGGGCAGAAGAGAAGCACTCAGAGCTACGTCAGTGTTGCCTCCGAAATCGTAGTGAGGTGAACTGCTACACCCTGATTCTCATGCGGTTACCTCGGTTGGTCGAGCGTCAGGATAAGTTTGAGTTTAGTGATGTTCCTAAGTGGGAAATGACCGCTACGGAGCTTAATGTTCCAGAAAGTACGGTTCGCTGTCATTTCACAAACCAATGTATTCGTCACTTGAAGCAGGCTTTTCCCGATGGAAGCTATGCCTAATCAAAGCTGCTGAACTCTTTTGTACTCCCAATCTTAAAACCATGACCAGCTCAACCGACTTACTTTCTCTTTTTGTTCCATTGACTACTGCTGATCGAGAACAGGCTGAACGCATAGCTCGCCTACAGGTTACCGACGAAGAAGCCACGCGAGTCTATCGCAATACACTAGCGGTGCTGGCGACAGCTCAATATCTGAAAATGCTTGATATTGACTCAGATTTAGAGGCCTCCTATAGCTTCAATCCAGCTGTGCAATTAGTTGCTGATATGGCCGATTTGTACATTCCTGAAACACGCAGGTGCATTGAATGTCGTTCGGTGCATCCAGGAGAATCCAGGGTTTATATTCCAGAAGAGGTGTGGGAAGATCGCCTGGGCTTTGTCATTGTGCAGATAAACGATAACGGGACTAGAGCAGACTTACTAGGATTCGTAACGGAAGTGTCGATTGAACAGTTACCTCTCAGCTATCTTCATCCGTTGGATGAGTTGGTCGACGTGATTGAAGATACTCCTACCCTTGTTACTGTTTTGAGCGACTGGCTACAGGGAAAGGTATCCGAAGCGTGGAGAACCCTGACAGAAATTGCACAACCACCCATTGACAATCTGAGACCAACCTTTCGTCATCGCTCATTTACTCAGAACAATGAGCTGGCGCAACGAATTAGTCGGCTCTACAGTGAACAATACCGCTCGTCTTTAGAGGGGGAAGGGCTCAGGCACCGAATTCAGCAACTCTACAGTCAACAATCTGGAGCTGCGTCTGAAAAAGTTGTTCATCCTCTAATAGCTCAAATTGTCAGAGGAGAAAAAGATATTTCAGAATTTGCAGCGATTGAAGCGCTTGTTCATCTGGTTCAAAACACTCTGGATGCAACAATCCAGGTTAAAGCCGCAGAACTGCTCTGGATGCTAGAGCCTGAATATCCAGCCACCGGGGTTTGGCGGATACTCGACCAAGGGCTCAAATTAGAAGTGCATCCTCTAGCGTTGATGGTGGCGGTGCTGCCCCGGCAAGATGGACGCTTATTAGTTCTAGCCAGAACGTATTCCCTACAGCAACCTTATATGCCAACCGGCATAACCCTGTCGGGTTTAGACGAAGTGGGTAATGATTTTTTTGCAGTGCAGTCACGTCGTCAAGATAACTACATTCAGTATTACTTCGTGGGAGACTATGAAGATAGCTTTAGTCTCCAGATGTCATTAGGTGCCAGCAAGTTGACAGAAAACTTCCAGCTTTAGTTCGTTAGATAGACTATTATCCATTACAAGCTAACTTTAATTATATAGCTGGACAGTGCGAAGTTCATCTCTAACTGGTGAAAGTCTCTAAAAAAGAACATCCCAGTACCCAAACGGTCTGGAATGTCCGAAACTGGCTGAAACCATTACAATCAGCCAGTTCCATTATG
>NZ_JAYGIG010000188.1:0-5984 GCF_034932105.1 Leptothoe sp. PORK10 BA2
GACGACGACGCTATGGGCTGCGATTCAATTTGATAGCGGCACTCTACAATTATGAACTCAACCTTGCCGAAGACTGGCAGCAAAATACAGCAATTTAGCACATAATCATTTTTGCAAGAGGTCTATTTAATTGGCTACTATCAAGTCAATCCAAATCTCACCCTAAATCTGGGATTGTTTAATTTGCTTGATACTGACTATGAGTGCTACTCAGATGTGCGCTTTTTAGATAGTAACGATGAACTATTCAACCTGCAGCAAGCCCGTTTTGAGCAACCAGGGCTCAATGTGCAAGCTGGGGTTACCTGGCAGTTTTAATGTTGTGATTAACCAGTGATAAAGTGCTCAGCTTACAAGGAGAGAGATAATGGGTATACAACGTTTTGGTCAATTATTTGGCGGATTGGGAATGGTAGTTACGATTGTCGCTTGCAGTCCCAGTTCTTCTGTATCACCGGAGGCAACAGAAATCGTGACATCTCCTGAAAACACGCCCCAAAAGATTGTTGCCCTTACCTCCATCAGTGCTGATATTGTCCAAATTCTGGCCGCCGATACTCTGGTAGGCATTCCCGGCAGCCCAATACTTACAAACGATCCCCGTTTTAAGGGATTAACCGTTGTGAGCAGCGGACGGACTGAACCCGATTTAGAAAAAATTGTGGCTCTAGAACCAGATCTTGTCATTGGTGCTGCTGGGTTTCACGACAAAACGTTAGAGCGATTGACGGATCTTAAAATCGATGTTTTATCAGTAAACATTACAAACTGGGAAAGCCTTAAAAGGCTAACTCAGACCTTAGCTACCCAGCTTGCCGCCGATCCCACACCGTTAGTTGAACGCTATGATGCCTGTCTGGCCCAGGCCGACGATTTTGGCCCCACTGCTATTGTGCTAGCTAGCCGCGAACCTATACTATCCCCTAACAAAGACAGCTGGGCCGGAGACTTTCTAGAAAAGTTTAATATCCAAAATTCAACCGCCAGCATTCAGGGGCAAAGCGAATTTCAAGGATATATTACGCTCTCTCCTGACAAAGTTTTAGAGATGAACCCGGAACAACTATATTTTGTTGACTCCGGCGGTGGTGTCGAAGCAGAAATAGCTCAGCTCAAAACCGATCCCTTTTGGGGGCAGCTGACGGCGGTTCAATCAGCTCAGGTCTATGTTTTCGACTATCACGGTTTAATCAATCCAGGCAGCGTGAAAAGTATTGAACGAGTTTGTGAGGCTCTCAGCTAAACTCACCCTATCTTTTCTTTATCTGGCCTTACATTGGACGCCATCCATAGCAGCTGGATGAGTCCCATGGAAATGCATACTGTGGGAGTGGCCATCCTCATTATGGAAAAAGCCTAAAAACTGACGTCGCGACCAGGGTGAAGTCGGTGCTTGATGGGGCATGGTGAGACGGTGAAGCAAAATTTTGAGAATAATTCCTAATAAGGATTCATCAAGTATCTTAGCTCACCGTTCGCTGATTTTATTTAGTGGTTCAACAAAATGTGAAAACACTACAGATAGTGTATGACTGATGAAATTTGCTCTGTAGTTGGCTGGGTAGCCATGAGGAAAATCGGATTTCATAACTTCCTTCTTGTGTCAAGATGCAGAAAACCTATTGCTACCCTAGCTTTTCTGAAATCTCAGAAATTTTGAGCGAACCATGAATCTTAGTATTAAAAATTTTGTACTTTATCTAAGCTGAGCCATAGTTACAAACTTCTTGAGATCCCTTATCATGAAGCCACGATCTACACCTAAGTAAATGCACTTTATCTGGGTGTAAATTGCATATTCTAATGGCCCCATTCCATGGATTGTCATACCTGGCTATTCATTATCTGCTTTGTCGCCGTATCTTTCTGTGGGCTTAGGCTCTCGTGGCTATGGTGCCACCGTCCACGGTATGAAAAATGGCAACAGCGCTCTCAGGCAAAGACTAATTACGGAAAGTTTCGTCGCTCTAAATACGATGTGCATTATGTACCTCGCAAATGAAATTTAGATGCAATAGCCAATAAACTATTTGTTTCAGATCAAAGGCAGATCGCGCAAAAGGGTAGTGCATTAATGTAAAGGATAGAGGAAAATAAGACATAGCTGTTGCGACTCTAGAGGAGTAGAGCAGATGCCAGTTGAGATGACTTGTCCAACCTGTGGCTCGCACGACATTTCAAAGAACGGTACAACCCGTCGAGGCAAGCAAAACTATAAATGCCGAGACTGCAACCGACAGTTTGTTGAAGACCCGCAATGGAAGCCGAGAGATAGGAACGAGCAGAGTTTAGTAGGTCTTCTCCTGCTGGAGAAAATTCCGTTGGCAGGCATCGTCAGAGCTACAGGCGTTTCAGACAGTTGGCTGCAAGATTATGTCAATGCTTGCTATGCAGCTATGCCTCAAGTGGCTGAAGTCGTACCTAAAGCTAGTAGTCTGTCATGATTCAATTTTTGGGTAGAGGTGTTTTAGCTTGATGCGTGCATCATCGGTGGTAAATTGCCAATCAATCCCTTTTTGTTTTTGATTGCGCTGCAGGGTCCACTGCTGGGCTTGTTGTTTAATATCGTCAAGATACTCGATGCGTTGAGAGAGACATTGGCGAGTGAGCACGCTCAATTCAGGCTCCGCCATATTCAACCAACTGCCATGTTTGGGCGTATGAACGAGCTTGAGTTTCTCGATCAGGCGTTGGGCCTCTTGAGGTTCGAAGGCTTTATAGAGACTGGCCAAGGTGTGGGTATTCAGGTTGTCACACACCAAGGTAATCGTTTCAGCCATTGCATAGCGAGGGTGGTCAACCAATTGCTGGACATACTGTGCCCAATCGACCGCGGTTCGACGCTCGCTAACCTGAACATCGCGCCATCCGGCTAGGGGTTCGACAAACATCCACACGGTGCACACCCCTTGACGGATATATTCGGAGTCAACCCGAGTGGGGGTGCCGGGTTGGACCGGTTGGGGGGTCTGTTTTTCGGCCATTAATTGCTTCGGTTGCTCATCCATACAGACCTGTGGATGTCGGGGATCATAGGGGCGCTTATACACCTCAAGCACCTGTTCCATCTGACACACAAACGCCGCATCCTGCTCAGGGGGAATGCACCACATCTCCTGACGCCAGGGTTGCAGCTCGTTTTTTTAGGGTCTGACGGATGGTTTCATGACTGACACTATCCACAATGTCGAGTTCGACAACGCTCTCTGCCAATAAGCGCAGACTCCAGCTACCATACCCCGTCGGAGGCTCTGAGCAGGTTAAGGCCACTAATCGAGCTTCTTTGTCGCCATCAAACTTGGCCTCCGTGGGGGGATGTTGACGAGGTTTACGTCCCAACAGGGATAAGGGACGGGAGCACGTCATCCGCTGGCGGATGAAAAATAATCCAGTTGTTGATTGAGATAAGCGGATCTCAACTTGAGCATTTGCGGCAACGTTTCTTCATTCCATTGAGCACCGGTCACCTGCAGTCTGGCATCGATCTGTTTGACCCAAGATTCAACGGGACCAGAGCCAATGGGCAAGCCTTCCATCTGGTAGTAGCGATAGTTGGGAATACGGCCAGCATGGCCTTTGAGATAGTTGCTGAATCGTTGGGCTGAGTCAGTGTCCAACTCATACCAATTCGCGTTTTAAAACGTAATTCTCATGTGAGGGAAATTGGTCATAGACGTTATCTTTTCTGGAAGGTCTATGAGTTCTTTAAGTCCTTTGCATAAGGTATCGGATACAGCATCGAGAGAGTCAAACACACGATTGTAGAAGTGTTTCTCTCGAATCTCCTCCCAGACATGCTCGACTGCGTTGAGTTCTGGACTACGAGGGGGTTGAATAATCAATCGAATATTTTCTGGAATGACTAAGGCTTGTCCTGTATGGTAGGCGGCTCCATCCACCTGCATCACCACAAAATAGTCTGAAAAATCTTGGGACACTTGTTTTAGAAACAAATTCATCATCTCGGTGTTGGAGTACGGTAAGACCAAAGCTGTCATCATCCCTAAGGCTGGGGCTACGGCCACATAGCTATAGAGATATTCACGCACTAACTGTTGCCCACTTTCAGGCCATATCCCAGGACCACACCAAGCGCTCATGACTTGCCCCAATCTACCGAAACGACCTTCATCCTCTGCCATGATGATAACCGGACGTGAGTCCGCCTGAGGACGGTCTGCTAAGGCTGCTTGAACCAAGTCTGGAAAGTTTTTTTAAAAGTCGCTTGGGCTTCTTTGTCACCCTCTGGATGATAGGGACGAGGCCTCAATTTACGCCAGCTATGCCGCTTCAGTAGACGATAGATTGTGCTTGGGACAACGGGGCTCCCCACTTCTGTCTCGAAGGCTTTCTGAATCGCCTCAATCGTCGTCAAATGCCCGCTCTTGGCAGATTCATTAAAGGCTGATAAAAACGCTTCTTCTTCTTCAAAGTCCAGATACGCACGAGGACTTTTCCCTTGTCTACCCATGGTCTCAATCGCAGCCACCCCCTTGCGGTTGTAGTCCGCGATCACCTGATGAACAGTGCGCAGGCTAGTAGCTGTGTGTTTTGCAATGTCTGCGGCCGGGCGAGGGTCGACCAGCGCGTTATGAATGATCATCCATTTCTGCTGACGACGAACTGTCGATGCTGTCGCAATTTTGGCTTTCACTTCGTCCTCACTTAGATGTGGCTTGACGGAACTCACTCGGCTCATAAAGTCTGAGAATTACGACTGGTATGTATAGACTATCTAAATGACGTATCTAAATGCAAATTGGTATCAGGAGGGCATGAGGTAGGTTGCGAGCAGGACATCTCAGCATACAAAGTCAGAGGCTATGCTTTTTTTGAAACACAGCCCTGGGATGTTCTTTTTCTAGAGACTTTCACCAGTTAGAGATGAACTTCGCACTATCCAGCTGCTTAACTCTATGCCTAGGACCGTAAGCCTGGAAATAGCTATTTCCAGAAATGGTTTAAATGGAAACTGTTGCTTTAGTTTCTAGATGCCATGGCAAATCGGCTGCTGCAGTTTCTCAACCCTGATAACTTTGAGCAGGCGTGGCAGAAGGTAGCTGCCAATAATGGTTGTGCGGGTGTAGATCGAGAGACTATTAGGCAGTGTGGTGAACAGATAGAGTGTAACCTTGCTAAACTGTTGCACCAGGTTGCCAGGGGCACCTATCGGCCCTTGCCCCTGAGACAGATTGCAATTCCTAAAAAGTCGGGGGGCTGGCGAATTTTACGGGTGCCGACGGTACGAGATCGCATCGTAAGCAGGCGCTGTTGAATGTGTTGCACCCGGTGTTAGAACCCCAGTTTGAGCCGGTGAGTTTTGCCTATCGGCCTGGCCACTCCCATAAACTAGCCGTGAAAAAGGTGAGTGCCTGGCATCGACGTGGCTATGACTGGTTATTAGACCTGTTGTGAAATAGGGGATAATTGTCTCTAAAGCCAGTTGACCCAGGTGTGCCGTGCTGAATCTTCAACGTGCCCTCAAGAGTGACCGCCTTGTGCGAGCTTTAACCGGTTTGAACCGGAAAGCCTTTAAGGAACTTAAATTCGCCTTTGCTCAGGTGTGGAGCAATGCCGAGGTGCCCCGACGGAGTACCCCGTCAACGATCGAGGGGAGCCGGACGAAGAGCCACGTTAGGGACGGTCGAGGCGAAACTGTTCTTCATCTTGTTTTACTTCAAGGTGTATCCCACCTTCTTCGCCTTGCCCAGGGTAACTATCTAATCATCGTTGAGGGTAAAAGTGACGAAGTAATGCGAGCGGAGATGATCTTACTCAACGATCGAGGCATAAAGGAATGGAGTATTTTTGATGCCCATAAGCGATGGAACCAATCTTTTAGAAAAACCTGCCTAAATAGGGTTTGCTGAAAAACTCAATCAGGATAGAATCCGTGCGCTCAATCTGTCAAACACAAGTTGTCGCATTTGATTAATGCATTAGCGATGGGCTCCCAGGTGTGATGTGTCTCTTGCAACCAGGGC
>NZ_JAYGIG010000189.1:0-5867 GCF_034932105.1 Leptothoe sp. PORK10 BA2
GGAGGCGAAGAATATACCTCAAGTGTTACGACACCGTTGTGCCTATTTGAATGGGCAATTTTCGACGGTATCCTCACTTTCTTAGCAAAATGAGTAATAATACTCATCGCAAAAGTGAGATGCACCCCTATCGTTCAGCTAATAAGCTTTACTCCCAGGTCTTTACCTCCCAAGATTATCCTCATGTGTGGGACCATGTGGCCCTGCAGGGGATGGCCCAAGTGGCGAATCTTCGAGGTGATCGCCCAGAGGCTGAGCGACTTTGGCAACAAGCTGAAACACAATTTAGACAGCACCAGGATTTAGATACCTTTGGTCATCGCCGGGCCCTAGCGCAGCTGTTACTCGCCCGAGGGGATCAGGCTGATTTATCCGAAGCCCTGGGGCTAATGGCAGCCGACGTAAATGTCCGCCAGGATGCTGAAACCTTAGACACCTATGCCTGGACATTGATGCGGCTAGGGCGTTGGCAAGAGGCTAAGGAGAGCTTGCAAACGGCGATTGGGCAGGGTACTCGGAATGCGGTGATTTTTTATCGGGCTGGCCTGGTGGAACAACAGTTGGGTAATGAATCTGCGGCGGGTCAGTATTTTGAAGCTGCCCTGGCCGTGGATCCCACGTTTGGTCAGCGGGACCAGCAGATTTGGGGACTGACGCGTAACGGTTTATCCACTTCGTTTCTCGTGCCAAAGGGGGATGGGGCATCGACTTTCGTGAATAACGACAATTAAATAACTGCAGTCAAGTCAGTCGTTTTAATTCTAATTAGGAGAGTCTCATGAAACATCTTGTTCGCTTTTTACAAGTAAGTCTCTTTGGTCTGTTTGTTACTGTGTGGATTGGCCATGTTGCGATCGCACCCGCCACCGCCCACTGGGCCGACCTAGCCGTAGCCGATATCACCGTCGCCGACACAGCAGTCGATATCACCCTCACTGTTCCCACCACAGTGCTAGCCTTTGCCGACGATAATAACGATCAAACCCTATCCTCATTAGAGCTAGCCAAACATGCTGACCAGTTAGAACAACATTTGAGTGAAAATATTGTCTTAACCCATCAGACCAACCCACCCGAACTGTTCACCGTCACTCCAGCCCTCACCCCCCAAACCAAAGATCGGGCTACCCACAGCACCTTTTTATTACAGTATCAGTGGCCCCAGCCAATCCAACGGCTATCTATCCGTTACAACCTATTTTCCCCGGATCTGGAGCAGGCCCAATGCCTAGCTACCATTACCCAAGGCGACCGGACTCGCAATATTGTCTTTACACCAGAAAACAACCTTATAGAAATAGCCGACACATTGCCCTGGCAGCAACAGTTTTTCAGTTTCCTACAACTGGGAGTGAAACACATATTTACCGGCTATGATCACATCCTGTTTTTAGTCGCCTTGCTCTTGCCAGGGGGTAACCTATCCCAACTACTGAAAATTGTTACCGCCTTTACCATTGCCCATTCCGTCACCCTGACCCTCGCAGTGCTCAATATTGTCACCTTGCCTACCCCACTGGTGGAGAGCATTATTGCCCTATCGATTGTCTATGTTGCTGCCGAGAACCTATGGCGCAAAGAGATCCGCCATCGCCTCTGGCTCACCTTTGGCTTTGGCCTGATTCATGGTTTAGGGTTTGCCAACATTTTGCGCGACCTCAGCCAAAGCCAGGACAATCTGCTGCTGTCCCTAGGGAGCTTTAACCTGGGGGTGGAGTTGGGACAAATTACCATTGTGTTGCTGGTATTCTATGGCCTGCGTTTTTTACAGAAACAACCAGGAGAATTAATTTTACGCAATGGAATTTCGGTCCTGATGGTGCTGATGGGCATGGTGTGGTTTGCTGAACGGGCCTTTGCTGCTGGGCTGTGAACAGCTGAAAAGTCAAATGAACAGTCAAAACAGCAGGGCATCGACTTCGATCTCGATCAGCATATCCGGGTCGATCAGGGCCTTCACCTCCACCATCGCCGTCGCTGGAGGATAGGCCCCCATGGCCTCCTGGTGAGCTTGGCCATATTCTTCCCAGCGGCTAATGTCCGTGACATACATGCGCGATCGCACAATGTTGGACAGATCGGCCCCCATGGCCTGTAAGGTTTGTCGAATAATCTGAAAACAGCGTTGGGCCTGTCTATAGCCATCCCCAGGGGCAACGGTATTGCCTGCGTCATCCACCGGGGCTGTGCCTGAAATGAAAATTTGATTCCCCACTCGGATGGCTCGGCAATAGCCCACCTTGGGTTCCCAAGGGGTGCCCGTGAAGTGACGCGAAACAGCAGGATTATCCATAAGGGGACCCTTTAAAATGACGGGAAACAGATGAAGGATGGTCCATGGGGGACCCTTTAAAATGACGGGAAACGGATGAAGGATTGTCCATGGGGGACCCTTTAAAATGACGGGAAAACGGATGAAGGATGGTCCATGGGGGACCCTTTAAAATGACGGGAAACAGATGAAGGATGGTCCATGGGGGACTCCGTGAAATGTCAGGAAACGGATGAAGGATGGTCCATGAGAACCCAGTGAAATGATCAGAAATAGGAGAATTTTTAATCGATGGGCCTGGGCATGTTTGGTCTATGGGTGTTGCTGATTAGCGGTGGCAATCACATCCAAGTAAGCCTTTACCGCCGGTCCCAGACCCATGATTAACGCATCCGCCGTCAGGGCATGGCCAATGGACACTTCTAAAATATTGGGAATGCGCAAAAACTGGGGTAGATTCTCCAGATTCAAATCATGGCCTGCATTGATCCCCAGGCCGCAGTCCTTAGCCACCCTGGCAGCCACCGCATAGTTCGTATGCTGGGTCTCTAGTTCATCCGGGTCGCCCCCACGGGATGCCGTCGCATAGGGTTCGGTGTATAGCTCAATGCGGGTTTCCGTTGGCCCCTCCATCACTCCCAAGGCTTTGATCAAACGAATCTGCTCGGGGTCTGGGTCCATAAATAAACTGACCCTGGCCCCCAGATCTTGGAGTTCTTGGATAATGGGCTTCAGGACTTCACCTTGTTTAGCCATGTCCCAACCATGGTCAGAGGTAAATTGCTTTGGATCGTCGGGGACCAGGGTAACCTGGTTGGGTTTCACATCCCGCACAATTTCCATAAACCCCGCTTCTAGGGGATTGCCCTCGATATTAAACTCAATGGTGGGATAGTCCTTTAATAACTTGGCTAGATCATAGACATCGTGGCGGCGGATGTGGCGTTCATCGGGTCGGGGATGGACCGTCAAGCCATAGGCCCCCGCTTGAATACAGGTTTCACCCGCTTTGACTACACTGGGGATACCTAGGGTGCGAGAGTTGCGGAGCAGGGCAATTTTATTAAGATTAACGCTTAGGGCTGTCATTGTCTGGGAACGAGTTTGAATAGGGCAAAAATCATAAGGTTAATGATTGTACAACATCCAAGCTGAAGCCCTTACTGATAGGGGGCCAATATATTCTCTGGCAAATTACCCTATCTTTTGCAGGTCAAATGCTGATTTAACCCAGGCGGCCCCATGGCAATGCAGTACTGATAAAAACTATTGACCTCTAAGGCCCAAACTTATGTCTACTATCCAGGGTTCGACGACACCTAGAGCCATCCAAACCATGCAGTGGGCCCTCAACCCCATTGGCTATATGGAAACCAACCGACGGCGGTATGGCGACTTTTTTACAGCACCGATCTCTCCGTTGAGTGATGATTCCTTTGTGTTTGTTAATCATCCGGAGGCGTTGCAGTACATTTTGACCCACGACAGTACTCCTGAGCTATCGGCACCGGGGGAACCGAACCGAATTGTGGAGCCCTTGCTGGGGAGTCGTTCTTTGATTTTGCTGAGTGGGGCGGACCACCGTCGCCATCGCAAACTGGTGATGCCACCCTTCCATGGGGAACGGCTGAAGGTTTATGGGGAGTTGATTTGTAATATTACTAAGGAGGTCGCGGCGACCTGGCAGCCAGGGGTGTCGTTTGTGGCGCGGCAGTCGATGCAGACCATTACCATGCGGGTGATTTTGCAGGCGGTGTTTGGGTTGGCTCAGGGGGAGCGCTACGAACAACTGCAAGTTTCCCTGACCCAGCGGTTGGATATGGTGTCGAGTCCGTTGGCTTCACTGCTGCTTTTCTTTCCTTTTTTGCAAAAGGATTTGGGTACTTGGAGTCCGGGGCATCGGGTACAGCAGGTTTCTGGGGAATGCGATCGCATCATCTACGACGAAATTCGGGAGCGGCGCACCCAGGACAACAGCCACCGCACCGATGTGCTGTCCCTATTACTAGCGGCTCGGGATGACCAGGGAGAAGGATTGGATGATGTATCCCTGCGGGACGAACTGATGACGTTGCTGGTGGCGGGCCATGAGACAACAGCAACGGCCCTGACCTGGGCCTTGTATTGGATCTATTCCCGGCCAGACATTTACCAACGGCTAATGGAGGAACTCAAAAGCTGCGATGCCAGCGATCCATTAGCGATGACTCGACTGCCCTATTTAAATGCAGTATGTAATGAAACCCTACGGATTTATCCGGTGGCGATGCTCACGTTTCCCCGACAGGCAGACCAGGATTTCGAGTTACAGGGCCATCCCATTGCAGCGGGCACCTATTTGATGGGATGCATTTACCTAATCCATCAGCATCCAGAAGTTTATCAACATCCTCAAGAATTTAACCCAGATCGGTTTTTGGAGAAGACCTATTCTCCCTATGAGTTTATTCCGTTTGGCAATGGAGTCAGGCGATGTGTGGGGTCGGCATTGGCGCAGATGGAGTTAAATCTGGTATTGGCTACGATCTTGTTGACGAGGTCTTTAGAGTTTGTGGGCAAGCAGCCAGTGCGCCCACAGCGGCGGGGGCTAACCTTGGGGTCGAGTCCGGTAATGTTGCAATGTTCGGGCTATGGCGCTATCGGCTAACCTACCCTGCCCGTTGGGAGGGGGTTTCGGACTATGGCCCTATCGGTTAACCCACCCCGCCCGTTGGGCACCCCTCCGAGGAGGGGATGATGGAAAATTGTTTCATCTAGAGGACATAGTTCCTCGTTCGTACTATCGTTCTATCAACGCAAGCCCATACCTATCCCCTCCTGGGAGGGGCAACGGGGTGGGTCACCCGCCTCGCTATCAATCAAATTCCACTATCCTTCTCAACGCAAGCCCATACCTATCCCCTCCTGGGAGGGGCAACGGGGTGGGTCTCCCCCAACCAACGTCCCTTCCCCTTCTCCCATGCAATTACCCCCCGAAGAAGAATCTCGCTTGACCATTAACATCGTGCCGATGATCGATGTGGTGTTTGCGGTACTAGCATTTTTTATTCTGTCTACCCTATACCTCACCCGTGATGAAGGGTTGCCGGTTAATTTACCGACGGCAACGACGTCAGAGAGTCAGGAGGCATCGCTGACGTTGACGATTACGGCGGAGGGGGATTTGTTTTTGGGGCAGCAGCCGGTGGTGTTAGAGGCGCTATATGACGAGGTGCAGGCGTTGGTGCCGCCGGGGCAGTCGACCATGGTGACGGTGCGGGCAGATGCGGCGACGCCCCATGGGCAGGTGGTGGCGGCAATGGATCGGATTCGGACGATTGATGGGGTGCGGTTGGGGATTGCGACGCAGCAGCCGTAGGGTGGGGTGGGTATTATTCCTACAGAATATGGGTTTAGGGCATTATGGTTTGCGGGGCAGGGGGAATTATTCGGAACCTTGTGACAACAGATTTTTCAAGATGGTTTGGGTAAGGGCGTAACCGGTGTTCCTCGGCCATCAGTAAAGGGGCTGAAGTATTGTCAGTTGGAGGTTGTAGAGCATCAAGCAGGAAATAGGACTAGAGTTGGAATATGAACGCCAATCTAGTCCCAACAA
>NZ_JAYGIG010000190.1:0-5609 GCF_034932105.1 Leptothoe sp. PORK10 BA2
TGAACGCCTTTGACCATGCGATTGAAAGTGGCGCGTTGGACACCAAATCGGCGCTTAAACTTTTGGCCGCTCAGGGTTTGGGTTGCTTCGTAGTTCATCTGCCTGACATGGAAACAGTGAACTAAAATCCTCTAATGTACCATGAAATCTATTATGCAAGAGGTCTATTTGAAATACAAGGCGAAAACCCTTGCCAAAGTCCATTGGCAAACAGGCCATGGTAAAGTGCTGCATGTCTGAGAAAGACAATCTTTACTACAGTGTTTTCCGAGATGTCATTCCTGAATTTGTAAAGATTTTTTTATTCCAAAGCATTATGCACCTTACGGATCAAATAGACTTCACGTCAATGCTCAAAGAGAAAAAATAATTGACACGAGTAAGAACATCAAAGCAAAAGACGCCATACCTGTTGAGTAGAAGTCCTTAATGGGCAAAATAATAGCAAGAAACCTATCACTGTCAACAACTAAAACCTGATCATGACTAACGCTGTAAGACCCCAAAATATCCAAGATCTACAAGCCATTGATGAAGTGCCCGTTGTCATTGCCAACAGTCAAGGCCTGATTACATATATCAACGAGTGTTTTGAAAAGGTTTTGGAGTGGTCCCGTGATGACGTCGTAGGAGAATTGATTACCATCATTCTGCCTAGCAGCTTTAGAGATTCACACAACCTCGCATTCTCCAGGTTTCAAGCCTCAGAAAAAGCAACTGTCTTAAATCATCCCCTGGAATTAATGACAATTACCAAAAGCCAACAGGAAATTATGACAGAGCACTACATTATTGCCGAGAAAGTAGGCGACGATTGGCTATTTGGCGCAATGCTAACTCCCCTCACCTAAAGCCCCCCACAGGTTTCTCTATTCAAAAAAGAGGTTCTCTACATGTCTGTTGAGGCTGATCCTAAGGCATTAGCAAGCCAATTGCATACGCTGCGAAAAACATTAGGCAAAATGGAGGTAGCGTTAGATGCTGTTACGGATGCCATCGTCTGGACAGATGAACGGGGCCGCATACAATGGTGCAATGTCTTATTCGAGCAGCTGGTGCAAAAGAAACAGCTCATGCTGCTGAGTAAAAATCTAATTGATATATTGCCCCTGTCTAAAGAAGACAAGGTAATCACATCAGCCGATCATCCAGGCAACCAAGCTCTATCCGAGCAGTGTCAGGGCACCAATTTCTATGATTTTCACCAAGACCAGAGTTTACGTATTCTTGAGATCTCCTGGGCATCAATCCAATTCGAAGATGCAGAAGCCACCAGCGCCGTCCTTGCCATTCGCGACGTCACCGAAAAAAAACAGGCAGAAGCAGAGCTAGAAAAATATCGGGCAGAGCTGGAGTCTTTAGTTCAAAAGCGCACAGCTGAACTCAGTAACGTCAATGAGCACTTACAAGCTGAACTCAGAGAGCGGCAACGTGTTGAACAGCTTGTAGTCCAAAGTGAAGCTGCCATTCGTACACTCTATGAAGTCACCGCATCACCCAAGCTAGACTTTAGCCAAACCATTGGAGAACTTCTGAACTTTGGCTGCGAACAATTTAATTTGCCATTAGGCGTTTTGTCTAAGACGCAAGGAGAGCAGTACGAAGTTTACCTGGCTCGTCTACCGAATAAGCAGCATGTTCAGGGCATACTGCTGCCCCTAGACAATACCTATTGCCAGCACGTTATTAGCAACAAAAAAAACCTTTGCATTCTTGCTGCAGGCGATACGTCTTGGCGCAATAGCACCTGCTACCAAAACCTAAAAATAGAAGCTTACTTTGGCACCCCTGTATTAGTAGAGGGACAGGTGTATGGCACACTAAATTTCTCTAGCCAAACTAAACGGAACAAGGCCTTTAGTGCACTCGATAAAGAACTATTACTATTGATGGCACAGTGGGTGGGCCGAGAAATAGAACGCAAGCAAGCCGCTATTACCCTGGCCAAAACACGGGATGACGCCCTAGCCGCCACTAAAACCAAAAGCGAATTTCTAGCGACGATGAGTCATGAAATTCGCACGCCCATGAATGCCGTCATCGGTATGACTAGCCTCTTGCTAGATACCGCCTTAACCGATGAACAGCGGGATTTTGTCAACACCGTTCGAAATAGCGGCAATTCTTTATTGACGCTGATCAACGATATCCTGGACTTCTCGAAAATCGAATCGGGTCATCTTGAGCTAGAATCCCATCCCTTCCATTTACGGACCTGTATTGAAGACGCATTTGACCTCATTACAACCAAAGCCGCTGAAAAGGAGCTAGAACTAGCATTCAATATCGATCCCAGTATCCCCAACTCATTTGTAGGAGATGTTACCCGCCTACGCCAGGTGCTGGTAAATCTCTTAGGCAACGCCGTCAAGTTTACCCACCGAGGCGAGATTTCTGTTACAGTCACCCATTCGCAGGCCAACACCACCGCCGAACCAGGCTCACAATCCCTGGCTGAAACCCACCAGAGTCTTCGTTTTGCCGTTAAAGATACCGGCATTGGTATTCCACAACAACGATTGCAACGGTTATTCCAAGCATTTAGCCAAGTCGACTCTTCGACGACACGCAAATATGGCGGCACGGGGCTGGGGCTAGCCATCTCTAAACAGTTAGTAGAGATGATGGGCGGAACGATTTGGGTTGAGAGCGAAGTCGATGAAGGTAGTACGTTTTTCTTTACGGTTATCGTGCAACCGGAACAAGACCAGAATAATCGCCGCAATCTAGTAGCTCCATCTCAATTAGTAGGTAAACGACTGCTCATCGTTGATGATAATGCCACTAACCGACAAATTTTAGAATCACAAACCCAACGCTGGGGCATGCTAACCCGGACCACTTGCTCAGGCGTAGAAGCCCTGGACTGTTTTGAACGGGGCAAGGCCTTTGACCTTGCCATTTTAGACATGCAAATGCCTGAAATGGATGGCATAACCCTAGCTAAGAAAATTCATATGCAGCCTCAACATGCATCACTGCCACTGATGATGTTGACTTCTATAGGCAAATATCAACTAGACCAAACAGATATTGAAAAACATTTTGTGGCCTTCTTAAATAAGCCCATTAAACAAGCCCAGCTACTGGAACATTTAGGAAGAATCTGTGCAGGCAAGGCGGTTAAGTTTGAGCAGCCTAAAAAGTTAGTTACCACCATTGACCATCAACTTGCCGAAAAACATCCACTACAAATCTTATTGGCAGAAGACAATAGTGTGAACCAACAACTCGCCACCCAATTGCTCAAGAAAATGGGCTACCGCACAGACGTTGTTGGTAACGGGCTAGAAGCGGTCAATGCCCTAGAGCGCCGTTCCTATGATGTCATTTTGATGGATTTGCAAATGCCTGAGATGGATGGCTTAACTGCAACCCAAACAATTTGTAACCGATGGGAAGCCGCGCATCGACCTTGGATTATCGCAGTCACAGCCAATGCAATGCAGGGGGATCGAGAGACCTGTCTCAAGGCTGGTATGGATGACTACATTAGTAAGCCCATCCATATTGAAGAACTGGTAGCAGCTTTACAAAAAGCGCCTTCTCGCCATACACAAAAGAAGAACCAACAAGACACTATAGCGATAGACATTGAAAAAGAAGAACATACTCTAGAAGATGTGCAGGGAAGCGCACCTGAGCCATCTACTGCAGAGCTAGAAACTCCTGCCACTAATGCTGACGAGCAAACCATTATCTCCGCGATAGACCTTGAGCAACTGTCTAGTTTAATCTCCATGATGGGTGATGACACCGCCGTATTTGAACAATTGATCGAGACGTATGTGAATGAATCGCCTGAGCTAATTCAAAGGATGGACCAAGCGGCAATCAAACAAGATGCATCGGCGTTAGAACAGAGCGCCCATACGCTAAAGTCGAGCAGCCATGCCTTGGGAGCTATTGAACTATCTCGCCTCTGTGCTAGCTTAGAAGCAATGGGCAACAAGCAAACAATCGAAAACGCGGCAGCTCTATTAAACGATTTACATGTCGAATATGGCAAGGTGGAAGCGGCGTTTACAAGCAACCTCGATACTCTAGTGTCCCTATGTGCTGCGAATTAGGCACAATCAGGGCTGATGTTGAAAGCTGACAGCTGAGCCACTGGCGACTATTGTGACTAAGCAGCCTCAGACTCGTCGGGAGTATCTTCCAATAGGCCTAGGGTCACACCTACGAGTCTTAACGATCTTGTCTTGTGTATTCATTGTGACATTCCTGATTCAGTGTGAGTTTACAGGATGTGTCAGATAAAGTCTTAATTATTACACTTCGGCCATGCCGCACCCTTACAACCCAAAGAAGTGAGAGGCCACCCCTAACCACGGCAAAAGCTGCCCTAAAAGAGGCGCAACCTTCTTCCAAAGCGACTGCCCTGCATCCACGGCCTCATTCGTCTCTTTCAAAATCTTGGTTGCCTTCTGCAAATTTTTCGCGGCAAATTCCTTATCCGGCTCCTCACTATTGGCTTCTTCCTTGGCCACCTCCAGATAGGCCACTGCCTTACCCTGCTGCGACTCGGATAAGGCCGCACTCTTGATCAGACTCTCCATCTGCATAATCAGTTGAACTACCTCGGCGGGCGACAACGACTTGGCCGCCTCCCCCTGATTTTGATACTGGGGCTGATTCAGATCTCCACCTGCCTGGCCCACATGGCCCGAAATGGTGCTGCCGCTAATGGTCATCGACTGGCGCGAATTGTTTTGCGATACCGTGGCATCGCCCCCCGATTGCACCACATTGAAAGGGTTGTTGTTGCCGCTAATGGTGACATTGCCAATCGACTGAGATGGGGCAGATGGTGCTGGCGGCACAGCCGATTCAGGCACTAACGGTTTCTCCGCAGAGGCTGACTCTGCCACTCCCCCTAACCCTGGACGCTTACGATACTTCAAGACTGGCTTCGAATACTCAGTACTGCCTTCTAGGGCAATCGCACTACAGCCAATCTTAAACGCCTGATCGTAGGAGCTGTCCGACCCCAGGGCATCGTAAAACCCCTCGGCAAACTGTACCGCTGCCACGTCGCCAATGGGCTGATTCATACCAATCACGCAGTCCACAAACTGGTGAATAGCGGTGGCCTGCACGTCTGAATAGCAGGCGTTGAGCAAAACACATTCAATCTGGCCCGTCTCGAAAATGCCAAACAGTCCGGCCAGGGCCTCGGTACCGACAAGCTGGATCTTGCCCGCATCATTTTCTAACACCAGTCCCTGCTCCCCCATGCCGTGGCCCGAGAAATGAACAATTTGAGGACGGTGATCGAGTAAAGCCCGGCGCAGATCGATCGTGCGAGTGGCTAGCTGGGTCACGACCTGGAAGCAATCTCGGTGGTGCGATCGCAAAAAGGCCTCCTCAATCCGCCGCACCTCAGCATCTAGACCTAACGGTTCTGCCCCTGTATTAGTCGGGTTTGCCGTTAATATGAGAATTTTTATCAGATTCACGATGCACCCTTAAATTTCTAGACTAACTCCTAAGAAACACACCCAGCAACGTCAGGTTTGGGAACGAGGTCAAAGCCTAATGATTGGGCTTTTCGCTGTAATTGGTTCAGCATCCGCTCACGATACTTTTGCTCATAGGTTTCAACGCCA
>NZ_JAYGIG010000191.1:0-5466 GCF_034932105.1 Leptothoe sp. PORK10 BA2
AAGTCCAGGGTTACGACAAGCAAGTCGTCAAATCGTCTAGCAGTTAGGTTGGGAACCGCCCATTGCGGAGCCGCACGATGGGTGGTGTGGGAGGGGGGATTCGTGAGGATTCTCCCTATCCCGATTAGCTCTCCGGCGGAACAGATCTCTATCAGTCCAAACTTGATAGTACCTCAATTCTCAACCCTGACTCAAATTGGCTGTGAACCGCTAAAATTATAAATGGTTCAAATGAGGCACAATCCTCGCTTAACCATGCTATCACCTCGCCGATACTGGAGAGCAAGATGCCGAAAGCCCCAAATGTACCAATAGAGACAGAAATCACTGCTGAAAGAAGAGATGAGGCGGAAGCTGAAATACGAGATAAACAGAAACCTATAGACTACGACACGAAAGAATACCCAGTAGAAATACTTGTTCAAAAGTATACCGATGGGCTAGCCGATGATACTAATGAATTGTTCATTCCAGATTATCAAAGAGAGATGGCTTGGGATGATGCACGACAGTCGAAATTTATTGAATCTGTGCTTTTAGGGTTGCCTATCCCCTATGTTTTTGTAGCTGACATTCCCGATGAAGAGAATGAGGCTCGCTTGGAAATCATAGATGGAACACAACGTATCCGCACCTTAGCTAGATTCCTAAACAATGAACTAAAACTTGAAGACCTCGAAAAGTTGAAGAAGCTAAATGATTTCAGATTTTCTGATTTACCTCTTCCTCGTCAAAGGCGCTTTAAGCGAACTACGCTACGAATGATCCAACTGACTGAAAAAGCGACTGAAGATATCCGTAGAGATATGTTTGAGCGTATCAATACGGGTAGTGTTGTTTTGAATGAGATGGAAAAGCGCAGAGGAATACAGCGTGGTCCCTTTCTTGAATTTATTGATCAGCTATCTGAAAATACTAAATTTCGTGGCTCTAAAGACCCTGAAATTCTCGGTTTATGCTCATTCTCAGATGCTCTTGTCGATAGGCGTGAACCGCAAGAGTTTGTGTTGAGATTTTTTGCTTATCTAAACAACTACAAGAATTTTAAGCGCCAAGTTAATGAGTTTCTCAATGAATATTTAGAGACAAATAACAATGGTGACTTTGATCGTGAAGCAATGCAAGCTGAGTTTGAAGCAATGCTTGATTTTGTAGAAAAGTATTTCCCAAATGGATTCCGCAAAGGTAAAAAACATACAACAACCCCTCGGATTAGGTTTGAGGCGATTGCTGTAGGCACTGCACTTGCTTTAAGAGAAAAAAGTGATCTTGCACCAGGTTCAATGGCATGGCTTGACTCGCCAGAATTTAAGGAGCACACTACCTCCGATGCGAGTAATTCCAAACCTAAAGTAAAAAACCGGATTGAATATGTACGCGATCAACTTCTCGGCAGATTATGACTAGCGCATTGATTCAAGATTTTACTGAACGCTCTAAAGAAGTGAGCAAATATTTCATCTTCTTGAAAAGTTTAGAGCAAGGCACAACTAAATTAAGTATGGATGGCAAGGGCAATAGCTCAAAAATTAAAGTCATTGATCCTGAGCTATTGAAGACTTTAAAAGCAAGCGGTTTTCTGTTGCTATACAATTTAGTAGAAGCAACTATGAGGAACGTCATCGAAGCAATTTTCGATAGACTGAGAAGCGAAGGCATCTCTTACGATCAAATCAGACCTGAGCTTAAGAAAATTGTTCTCAGAAATCTTAAAAAACGAAATCCTGACAAAATCTTTTTGAGCATAACAGCAATTTCTATTGATATTATCACTGCTGGATTTGACAAAGAAGACTTATTTTCAGGAAATATTGATGGGAGGAAGATAAGAGATACTGCCGCAGAATATGGATTTTCTCATGCAACTGACTATGCAAAAACTGGTGATGGTATCGATTTATTGACTATTAAAACAAACAGAAATGATTTAGCCCATGGAATTAAGTCTTTTACAGAAGTAGGGCGTGATAAAACAGCAGATGAACTTCTAGAAATAAAAAACAAAGTAATCAGATATTTGAAACAAATACTTCAAAACATTGAAACCTATCTAGGAAATGCGGAATATTTAGATACTGCTGTGGTGAACACTCCCTAAGTAAATTTTTTAACGTGTTCTAGAATGCTTTGGGCAATGACTTGACCTAGCTTGACAGGAACAGCATTGCCCACTAGTCGCCCTATCTGGTCAAAAATCACAGGTTTGTCAGAAGCTACAAACTCGTAGCTTGGAGGAAAAGTTTGTAACAATGCTGCTTCTCTAAGAGATATCGCTCTATCTTGTTCAGGATGTCCAAAACGCCCATTACCAAAACCGAAGCATTGAGTTGTGATAGTTGGGCTAGGTTGATCCCACTCCATCCGACCATATACCCCTGGATAAGTTTTACCACTTTTTTTTGTATGGCACTTAGCTACTAAATCTTTAGACCAATCTCGCCAAGTTCCTCCAGGTATAGAAGCACGAATGCGACGAAGATTTAAGTCAGATAATTTACTGCATTGATGCAGCCGATCAACATTAGATGTTTGACCTGCAATTAAGGGATCTAAATGCTCAATTGTTTTACGGACTGTTTCATATGTTTCGGCATCATGTGTTGGTGGAATTAATTCAATTTTTCCAAACTTTGAGGCGAGAAGAACTAATCTTTTTCGAGCCTGAGGAACTCCATAGTCTGAGCAATTAACTTCGTAAGATTCAATTGAATAGTTCAGAATCTTGAGAGTTTTAGTAAATTCTGTAAAAACAGAATGATGTTTTAGCTGAAGCACATTTTCCATTGAGACAATTTCTGGCTCGCAATCTTGCACTAAACGAGCAAAATCTTGCAGAAGTTTCCATCTCGATTCTTTATCATTGTAACGCCTTGCATAGCTTGAGAAGGGTTGACAAGGAGCACAACCTGCTAAAACCTTAACTGCACTTTCAGAAAAGTGTTGTTCTAAGTCATACTTACTAACGCAACCTACATCTTGTAGTATGAATTGAGCTTTATTGTTATGTTCATATGGAAATTTACATGCTGGGTCAATATCATATCCAACTTTGACTGGAAGACCTGCTTGCTCAAACCCATAAGTTAGCCCGCCAGCACCACAAAATAGATCAATTGTAGAGATGCTGCCAGTCATTTACACTCCCTTTATTAATACATTATAAGCAAGTTAGTGATTATAACGCATTCTGACAGCCCACGCAAGACTATAACTTAGGGAAATTCAGAGTTTTTCAAGCACAGTTCAAGTTTGCCTGTAGTCCAGTGTGAGGAGAGCTAACGGTTCGCTTGAGCGGCTGCAAGTAACCTTGAACTCAGCACCAACGGCTTTCTTCAGTCCGCTCCAAGCGAATTGTTGGGCTGCTGACAACTATCGATAATAACAGGTTCTCGATCCCAAGGTTATTTTGGCAGTGGCTCTACAAGCAGCGTAAGACCTTGGCGACCTACAACAACAACCTCCGTCCCAACTTCAAGAACAACATCCTTTATACATTTGGCTTGCCACCAACTTGCTAAAAACTTAACTCTTCCGACTTGGTTAAGGCTTATGGTCGTTTCTACAACTGCCATTCTATTTGAGTCCACTTTTTGTATAGGAACACCTAAAACTTCTGTTAGTTGACCCTTTTCTACTAAAGATTGAATCTGCTCAAGTGCTGCGGCTGAGCCTTCTAAGAATAGTCTAATACTACCTGGCTCAACTTTCTGTACTGACAAAGATGCATCGCCTGTAATTTGGCGTAACGAATTAACAATTGCTTCCAACTGTTGCTCATCAAGATTGTCAAGAGTAGCTTTGAATTCTACTAACCATATTGCTCTAGATTCCTTCATATTTCCCACTTTTCTGGAATAGAGTACTGGAGTTAAGTTTTCCGGAATACCTTCTATCCCAATTTCTGCACGACCAAATTTGTAAGCTTTTTCAATAGGGTGATCTGCACCCAGAGCCTTGTAGAAACCAACAGCAAAGGCAATTGCTGCTTTGTCTCCAATTGTATTGTTCATACCGACAACAAAAGGAATATGTTCAGCGATAGCTTCTGCTTGAATTTCTGAATGGCAAGCATTTAAAACTACACAGTTAACTTGATCAGCTACCAGTTCAAAAAGTGCAGCTAAAGCATTAGGTTTAACAACTTGCACATTTCCAAGAACATCTTCAAAACACAGCTCGCCTGTATCTAAACCGTGTCCAGAGAAATGAACAATATTGGGTTCAACATCAAAAATCGCTTGGGTAATATCACCAGGACGCACAGACTCACGAGACTCCAAGACAAATTTGTCTCGATTCTTTGATAATTGCAGCTTTTCACGAATGTCCCGCAATTCCTGCCCTAGTCGTAGTCGCGCAGCATCGCTTGGATCTGATGCCAGAAACAGAATTTTCACGCGGTGATTGCTTACGCTGTCCATTTAGTCAGGATTGTATAGGTTTTTCTTTTATTTTAAGAGTATGGCTTCCAACACTCTAATACGGAGTTCCCACCGATAGCTTCAAAAAGCTGCCCTTACCCAAATAAGAAGCAGCCCAACAATTTAATATACGGAAACTTTCTGTATATCTACCCCACACAAGGTAAATACCCCGAAACTTTCCATGTATTTACCCCATAGAGCAAATTACCCCGAAACTTTCCGTATAATATCCCTGCTCAGGGGTATTACCCCGAAACTTTCCGTATAATTTCAGAATCCCATACGGAGATTGACGTGGGATATTAATGACATTCCTGTAGTCTGTCACTTGATTTGCCATGTCCTCTCAACCTAAATTGCTCGATCAAGTTCGGGACGTGCTGCGGTTGAGGCACTATGCTTACGAAACAGAAAAAAGCTATATCCATTGGATTAAGCGCTTCATTCACTTTCACCAAATGAAACCGCCTCGGGAGATGGGTGCTGCTGAAGTGGAGGCATTTTTGACTCATTTAACGGTGCAGAAAAATGTTGCGCCTTCAACTCAAAATCAAGCGCTCAGCGCTTTGATATTTTTGTATCGCGAGGTCTACCAGCGCGATACGACTTGGGGCTTGAATGCGGTTCGGGCTAAACCTACTCGCTATTTGCCGACGGTGCTCACACCAGATGAAGCCATTTCAGTGCTAAAACATCTTTCTAGGGTTTATCAGTTAATCGCTAAAGTTCTATACGGTAGTGGCTTACGCCTCAGCGAAGGCTTGGAACTACGGGTTAAGGATATCGATTTTTCTCAGAATCAGATTACCGTAAGAGATGCTAAGGGAAGAGAGAGCCGGATTACAATGCTGCCTGTGGCTCTAGTTGAAACTCTGGCTCAGCATTTGCAATCGGTCAAGCAACTTCATCAGCAAGACAGGGCGAACGCATACGTTTCTTTACAATTTGGGTGAAGTGCTAGAAGCCTTTACTTGAGCCAATACCTTAAGCAGATATCGGTCATCCCAGCCTGCTTTCATGCGCTTGGCGTGGGTGCCACATT
>NZ_JAYGIG010000192.1:0-4884 GCF_034932105.1 Leptothoe sp. PORK10 BA2
TGTTGGGACTAGATTGGCGTTCATATTCCAACTCTAGTCCTATTTCCTGCTTGATGCTCTACAACCTCCAACTGACAATACTTCAGCCCCTTTACTGATGGCCGAGGAACACCGGTTACGCCCTTTACTTACTCTCAGCTGTTTCTGGTATTGCCGATGTGGATGCAGTTAGTCTCTCCCTGGCGGAGGCAGCTAAACAGGGCCTGGCGGAGTCGGTGGCTTACTTTGGCATTTTGATTGCTGTGGCGGTTAATACCCTGGTGAAAGCGGGTTTAGTTTTTGCGATCGCCGGACAAAAGCTGGCTCGCTGGTGCGCTTCTATTTTACTAGTGGCATTGACGATGAGTTTTATGATGACATTTTTGGTTTAGCTGCTCCGAACGGTTGTAGAGGCAGGTTAACTGAATAGGGATGACTGAAGCATGAGCAGGGATTGCTGAAGCAAATCAGAGATGCTATTTCCCAAGGAGAGTATTCAGGAGTCAGGAGTCAGGGCCTCAATGGCTTCTGGCCCCTGATTCCCCACCTAGCCAGGATTTCTCGGCTTAAGTTAAACTCCTTGAATCTCAGTACAACAGACAATATGAATCAGATTTTAGCTATTAAGTCAGCAACTCGCATCGCGGAAGTGATAGCACCTTCATGTAGTCCATCGCTGAGATAGGCACCCGCGTGGTAGGTATTATTCTCGCCATTTTTGGCGACCACTTCATCGCGATAACGGAAAGATTCAACGCTATAAAGCGGTGTGTGATGTTCCTGAACATGCTGGACCTTGGCCTTATCAATTAGGCTAGCGAGGTTGAAAGAGAGGCTATAGCAATCGCCAGACTGCACATCACAGAGCTGGTTGAGAGAGGCGTTATAGCCCCAACCGCGATCTCCCTGGAAAAAGTCAAATTCTCCTGGATTCTGAATGCCATAGGGCTCATACATGGAAGTATCGGTGTGGAGAATGGTGCGAATATGATTCTCCTGCCAAGCCGAGAACCGACGTTTCTCCGCCGGGGTGGGGTCTGCCAGCAGCTTCAGCACCTGATCCGGCGGTGCCGCCAGCACCAGCTTGTCAAACTGCTGGATGCCTTGCGGCAGCTCCACGACAATGCCCTGGTCCGTCCTCCGAATGCCGGTGATCTGGGCATTGAGCACCACCTTGCCACTGAAGCGCTCTAGGATTTTTTCGATGTAGGTGTAAACGCCCCCCTTGATGCGGAACCACTGGGTGAAAATGTATTGGCGCAGGGCTGGAATAGCCAATTCAGCGGGGAAATTATCAATCAGTTCAAAGGGCATGGAGTAGCTGTAAAGGGTCAACAGCTTTAGCCAGGTATTGCGCACGCAGGGTCGCGGCAAATGCTGAGACATTGGCTGATCGTAAAAGTCTTGCACTGTGGGAAACTGCATCCTGACCCAAAAGCCTGCCGAGCGAGCATAGAGGGTATCTAGCCGTAGGTATTCGATCAGGCGTCGCCAACCGGTGAAATTTCGGCGAATCATTGTTGCGGAAAGGAAGTGATGGCCATCCTTAAAGCAAATTGCTGAGCCTAAATCAACCTGCTCTAACACCACTCCAAGCTCCTCCATCAGGGCTCTGAAATTGTGAAAGACGGCCGGAAACTCTAGTACGCCATTTTCCAAAATCTGCCCACAGTCCGAATGGTTAGGCTGCACATTTTTATTCAGGGTTTTGATATGCCCACCCAAGCTCGGCTGACGTTCAAACACTGTGACTTGGTGACCCTGCTTGTCCAAGAGATAGGCGGTTACCATGCCACTTGCACCACCACCTATAATTGCAATTTTCATAATCTCTAAGGCTTTTCTAAAATGACATCGCCAGACAGTCTTTGATAGAGCAACGCTCCAGTCCAGAAGGTGGGAGCAAAACCGGGGTAACCCGAGGAGGCATTGCAGAAGTAGAAGTTTTCTAAGGAGGTCAGATGGTTGAGCCGCCCCAGCCCCATATTTTTAGGCGTGAGACTAGAGCCATAGGAGTTACCGTTGGGGCAATGGCAAAAGCGTTCGTTAGTGGTGGGGCTGCCGGTAATTTTGAAGACAATATGCTTCCTAAAGTCAGGAATATATTGTTCTTCCATGATATCGAGAATGCGCTCAAGAATTTCTTCTTTCTTTTGGCTATAGGCTTTGCGATCGCACTCTAACAGATCTTTAAAGTAGGCATAGTTGGCCACCGTCAGAAATTCCACGATTTGGCAATCTGCCGGGCAATCTCGCCCGGCCTCTGTGAGTAAGGTCGGCGTTGTAATGGCAAAACTGAGATTCGAGAAATCGTTCTCAACATACATCTGCTCAAAAGCATCATTGAGATTGGGATGTTCAGTATGAAACGTATTCCATTTCCCGAAGCCATAGTCTCGCAGGTCCAGATCCTTAACCACACAATAGGCCATGAAATTTGAGGGAGAGTAGTCATAGGAGAGCTTCTTACGCACTGCCTTGGAGAATTTTTCGATGCCAATCATCTTGGCTGCCCGTTTGGGATCCATGTTGCAGATCACCGTCTGGCCCATAAAGTCTTGGGTCTGGTGGGTGATGCGATGCATCGCCTGCAAGCCGTAAACAGTTTTGCCATCGACTAAGAAGTTCACCACCTCTTGGTTTAGCAATACCTGGCCTCCATGCTCCTCAATGGCCTGAACCAGGGCATTAATTACAGATTCAAAATGTTGGGTGGGATAGAACGCACCTTCTTGATAGCCGCAGAACAGCACGACCCAGGCATAGAAAGAAAGCTGGTTTGGGGGCAGCAAAAAATCAGGCCACTGCAGGGCCAGCAAGGTTTGAACTGCTGCCGGTAGTTTGAACCGATCAAATACATCCTGGAGGGTGCTGTTGAGGTACTGGGCGGTGGTAACAGCCCGGCCCAAGTGGCCCAGAATGTCCAGAGGCTGTACGGGGGGCGACAGGAGCTTGAGGCCAGCTCGCACCGTTTGCACTTCGGCAATGAAGCCACGGATGGCAGATTCATGCTCAGGGAAGAGGTGTGTGAGGCGATCTCCCAACACCTCTGCATCCGATGGAATTTCCAGCCTATAACCTGGCATTCGCATATGGTCAAAGCCATCGGGGTTATAGCGTTCAAAGGTGATTTCCTGGTCCAGCCCCAAACGCTTGAGCACTCGATTCACCGTGTTGCCCTCACCGCAATCCCAGACGTAATGCAGCTGAGCATTGAAGGTGTACTGCTTGGCCAGGGTGAAGCTATGGCCAAAACCACCAGGGTGCTCGTGGGACTCCAGGATTTGGACTCGCTTGCCTGCCTTGGCCATGAGTGCGCCGAACACCAACGCAGAAATGCCGCTGCCGACGATGAGATAGTCCGTCTGAGAATTGGCCTTCATTGAGCCCCCTTGAGCAACCTGCTCAGCTAAGCGAATAGGAATAGCCTAGGGTTTGATCTTGAGGAACTCATGAGGTTTCAAGCTTCAGGCTGCAAGTTGCGGGCCAGATCTTCGCGAACCTTTTGAATCGCCTCATGGCAGGGGGAATAAGAGACCTTATCAGAAATAGTCGGAACCCTTGCTACACGAGCGTTTCAACGACCTTGGGTCAGTCAGCTGAAACGCTCTCACCGTAAGGCTTGGGGTCCATTTTTAACTTTTTATTACCGATCATGTCTAATGCATGAACAGCTTGTGGAACTCGATGGGCAGGAGGACGCTGAGAACAATCTCCACTTGATCGCAAACGCGGATACAGCGGGTACAAAGCACACAGGGATTGGGATCCAAGCCAAAGCGAGCATGGGAGATATCAACGGCATGCAGAGGATGCTGGTAGGCAAAGCGAACATGATCCATGCCTAGATCTACCGCTAGGTCCTGAAGTTCGCAGTTGCCGTTGGCAACGCAGACTGCGCACACATGGTTACCCCCTGCAAATAGCAGTTCAACAATCATGCGGCGGTACTACTGTAGACGTGGGGTGTTGGTTTGTACTTCCATTCCCTAAGCAACAGCAGTGATGCAAGCCGATAGTCTTTGGCAGATATCACCTTAGGGAGTTGCAGATAACTAGAGTACCGGTTACGACTCAGATTTACATCATTGCCCATGCTCATAAGATCCTCAACTTTCAGGTCTAACTTAGAAGCTGAGAAGAGAATCAGGTTGCTTGTTTGGAGCAGTGAGATTCTCCTCTTTGCAAACAGCGAATGTTCAATATGATGGAGGTAAGTATGTCTCTCATTCGTAAAGATCCGATCAAAAATATTACCCATTGGGAACCTTTCCATGAGCTTGAGCGCTTACAGCGTGAGATGAATCACCTATTTGATCGCTGGGCACCTGTAGGCCTTAGCATGCCTATGGCGAATGGATTTGCGCCTTTGGCTGAGCTAAATGAGACCGACGATGTCATTAACCTTAAGCTGGAAATTCCTGGAATGGAGGCCAAGGATCTGGATGTCCAAGTAACAGGCGATACGGTCATTGTCAAAGGCGAACGTAAGACGGAAAGCAAGACTGAGGAAGATGGTATCTTCCGATCTGAGTTCCGCTATGGCGAGTTTGAACGCATCATTGCATTACCTGGAAAAGTTGAGGCCGAGACTGTAACCGCCGAGTACAAGGATGGCATTTTGACGCTGAAGCTGCCCAAAGTTGAGGTAGCAGAAAAGACTGCTGTTAAAGTACAGGTTGGTTAGCCTAGAGGTAGGAAGCCAGGAGAAGATTGCCTTGTTCTTCTCCTGGCTTTGCCTTTGCTTGCTTCTGATGACAATCTGTTGGGCATCAGAATTAACTGGACAGTGCGAAGTTTTTCTTTAAGTTGACAGGTGCAGCCCTTGGGAAAAGAGATTGCCTACGGGGTGCGTTGCCATCGCTCAAAGCAACGAACATTCCAATACCCAAAGAGCAAGGAATG
>NZ_JAYGIG010000193.1:0-4750 GCF_034932105.1 Leptothoe sp. PORK10 BA2
GCTGATGCCGATATTTTCCATAGAGATGCACCCGACCCACACGCTAGGTTTCAACTATTTCTTAAAACCCATTTACTGGGCACGCGCGTCTGTATCAAATATTACATTTTGAATTTATAATTGCTGTTGTAGCTCTGAAAATCTGTCCAACTTTGAGCATCCAACAGACAAGCTTTAAGCCTGGTGGGGTGACACAATGACTGGGCGAATGGATTGAGTATAAAGGAAGAAAAAAGGGTAGGCTAATTTTGAAGTAAAACCCTATCCAAACCAATGATACCGCTAACAGAGAGCCATAAAAAAGCCAGGGATTGTTGAAAAACGGCAAGGCGACATTTGCGCGACATGTCAGCATGACGCCGACTCAGCTCAATATTAGCGAGTCGCTTTCTTCTCTGCTTCGCCTCACCAAAAGCTAGCCAGACAGAAAATTTCTTCACATCTTCATCGCGCTGCTGAGCCGGAATCTTCAGCGCTGCTGCAATCACATGAGCGCAAGTGCGCAAATAGCGGCCACCGACCCAAAAGCCGTGCCTACAATATCATCGGTCTGGGCAAAATAAATCTGAATAGCCTTGTCAGGTAAGGTATTCAGATTTATTACCTCAGGGGTGACACTTCGTGATGCTGTTTCTATTGCTGTTGCCGAGCAGTTTCTATCCAGCCGAGGGCGTACTGACGATAGCCGTCCTCTAGGGTGTTGGCTAACTGCTCAGCTTGGTCAAAGGACTCCAGGTTAATCGTATAGTTTAAAGATTGCCAGAGCATTTCTCGCTTGTTGTACGTATTGGGTAGCTGAGCGAGGGTCTCTGTCAGTGTGGCGTAGAAGGAGGTGCTTTCTGCTATGGGGAGATGGGGCGCAGTGCCGATAGCAACGAATGCCCGTAGGTTAGGGTCGCTAATGTATGCGGGGATGCGCATTAAGATGGTGAGCTGAGCAGGGGTGGCAGGGGGGGAAGTGGGCGCATCGCCAATGCGGAAGATAAAGGAGTTGTTGAGGTTGACCAGGGCGTCGTCGCGATCGCTCGGAGAAAGAGATTGTTCACTGAGTGATAGAAAGTCTTCAAAATAGGACAGGGCGAGCGCTGTTTTGTTTCTGTAAGCAGCTTCAACAATGAGGAGTCGCAGTCCATCTACCTGAGATTGCGGTGAGGAGATTTGCGAGAAAATAGTTTTAATCAGGGGTGAAGGGGTTTCGGTTTCTGAGTCTAAAAGGGTTGCGATAGAGACGGCTAGGTTGCTGAGGGTTCCATCTTTTACTTCGACAGGTAGTTGTGCGGTGAGTTCTATGATTTGCTGTACAGTTTCTTCCATTGCTGAGAGCTGATCGATCTCGTGATAGATCGGGATCAGCCTGAGCAATAAGTCTAGCTGCTCGGTGGGCTCGGTGGTTTGCGCACGCACATCGGTGAGCCGGGCGAGATAATGCTGGTGCCGGTCGGATACGGGTTGGTTGGGCTGGTAAGTTAACCGCACTAAGGCCAGGATCTGCTCGGTGGTCGATAGGGTTACAGGGAGCGCTGTTTCGGTGGCGATAGATTCCGTCTCCGCTAGCTGTTTTTCTAATTCGCCAATCGCTTTTTCGTAGAAATCTTGCTGTTGCCAGTCGCGGGCTAGCTGTGCGATCGCACCATAGTCAATCCCACCTTCAAGCACGCCACCTATGGCCAACGGCGAGTCTGAGCGAAACGCTTCTAGTGCGGTGAGGGCTTCTCGAATGGTGGCGATCGCCTGGTCAGTTTGGCCAAGGGTGCGATAGCCTTCGGCCACCACTTTCAACAAGTCAGCATTGGATTTACTGTAGGAGAAATGGCGATCGATCACGACGTATTCTCTTTCAACGGTGCGGGCGATTCTCAGGGCCTCCTCGAGTGACTCAATGGCAACAGTACGTTGATTATCGGGGTAGGCGGTGGCAATTTTCACCCAGGTTTGAACCTGATTAGCCGGATCGTTGAGACTTTCAACAATCTGTATGGCTAGGTCAAACTCTCCTGTTTCCAGAGAATTATCCAGAATTTGGGTGAGTAATTCTATTTTGGGGTCGGCGTATTCTAGCAGCGGCATCAGTGCCCGATCGGGAATTTGGTTTAGCAAGGTAACTGCTTCTGCTTGCTGTCCCTGCTTGGTGTAAGCTTCGGCCATTCTAATGAGCGCGTCGTATCTTGAGCTGTCATTATCCAGGCTAGCTAGCACTGACGTGGCCGGATCTAGCGCACCGATTGATAAATAGGTCTCTATGAGCGTAATGGGGAAATAGGAGTCGTCTGCGGGAGGGTTGCTGGCGGCGGCAGCCAAGATTTGTTGGGCCTGGCTGGGTTGGCCTAGGTCTGCATAGGCCAGGGCGATGAGCTTGGCGGTAGACCAGCCGCTTTGCGAATCGTTGGGATCCGAGGGTAATTGCGTAGCGGCGGCGAGCAGGTTGGTGGCGGTTTCGGTCTGGTCGCGATAGTGATACGCCCGCGCTAATTCTACTAATGGCGCGGCGCGGCGGCTTTCACTGATGTCTTCAATCACGGTGCTGGCGGTTTCTAGCTGACCCGCTCGGCCTGCCCACAGGGCAATGTCTCCTAATGCGGTGACCTGATCGAGCGGATCGGCAAAGGGCTGTGCTTGCAAAAATGCCCGAGCAGCTTCGTATTGCTCAGCAGCGATGTAGGCTCGGATGATGGTGTTGTTAGCCTGAAATCGCCAATAGCTCTCCGCCGGAATGAATCGCTCAGCGAGGGGGAGCGCTGCTGAAAGTTTGCCAGCATTGGTCAAGGTTTCGATCAGATAGGCCCCTTGCTGATCGCGGATACCGGAGGGCAGGGGATCGATGAGTGCGATCGCTTGCTGCACTTGATCGGATTGAACAAGGGCAATAATTAACGCTTTCTCTAACTGGACGCGCAGCTGATCGGTAACGCCCAAGGTTTCGTAGGTCATGGCTTGGGTGATCGCTGGCACTTGCTCTAATCCGCTGGGTAACTCCAGCCAAGCTAAACCGGTAGCATATAGGGCTTGATCGCGTATTTCTGTGGATTGGATTGATTTTGCCAGGGCGATCGCCTGGTTTAGAGCAGCAGTAGCGGCTTCTACCTGTCCCTGCTGGGTCGATTTACGGGCAGCGGCTAACTGTTCTTGCAATTGGTTGTAGATCTCACTATCGGTTGAACTGGCTGAAGGTAGTGGAGAGACTGTCGGCGGCGAGGGCTGGGCAAGCAGGGGTGCACTACTAAAAAGTAGTATGCCAAACGTACCTAAGCTTAAAGCCAGGGCAATTGTTTTAAACTTAGGCTGCTGGTTCAGTGGCTGAGACATGAGGGATAAGAAACCATGTAGCGACGCAGGGAAGTAGGGCATAGAATAGCTGACTGAAGAGCCTCGGTTCACAAAGATAAAAGAGAAACAGAACACAATCGCGGGTTAGGAAAGGGCCTGCTCGTGTAACATACCTGCGATTGTAATCACTGGTGTTTCGCGAGCAGGCCCATCATGGGCTACTTTCAAAATTGGCTTCGCTTTTATGGGGCTGAGCAGTTGCAATGGCGCTAGCTATAACTTCAGGGTGCTTGCAGCTAGTCCCGCGCAAACAGGTGTTATTGAATTGATTGCCAGCCGTTTTCAGTACACACGCCTGGTTCACCTTCGGGAGGCATGCACCAGTAATTGTCGCCATCAAATATCATCTTTTCTTGAATGAGGGTGAGATCTGAAAGCGGACGCCAGTCACGGGTACCCAGCTCGTCGTAATAGCGGTACTGATCTCCCGAGACTTCTAGTCCCTGATCGGTGCCACCCAGCACGTAGTATCCATCCGGAATAAACGCAGGAGTTGTCGCTTCATAAAGATCCGACTCACAGGGGGCATTCTCACCTTTGCAACCTTGAATAACCTGGCCATCGGCCGACACCAGCGATATGTTATCTCCGTCTATTCGTAACTGTTCTCCCTCGTTAGTCATGATAGGGTTAGAGAACTGGCCACGATAGATCACAGAACTACTGACGGTGCCATTTCTGCGAACAGTCGTAGCCCCATCCGACTCGATAGTGATGGATTGCCCTGTGCCGTTGCCCCCATAGAAATTAAAGTAACGTTCGCCAAAAAATGGGGGTGTTGTCTCACTAGCCGCTGTGTTCTGGGCAAATGTGCCCTGTTCAAAAAACCAGCTGCTTACAAAGCGTTCCAGATTAGTACCGGAGCCGTTTTGAATGGTTGTAACCACGAAGATTTCCCCATCTGCATTCACAAACTCAAAGCGACAAGGCCCTAGACCTGTCCCTGAGCAGTCTTTAACCTCCGGGTAGCCCAGCTCAAACAGTTCTTCGACCGTTGAATCATTGAGGTTTGGTGCGTCGCCAGCGGTGTGGGGTTCCCAGTTCTGTTCCATTAAAAGATGGCGGGCATCTTCGTAGGGCATGTTTTCTGCTAGCCCAAATGAATCTGAAGACTGGGTAACGTCCTGAGCGCCCGCTTGAGCGGACTCTTTCTGGGATGTCGGTGTAGCAGCAGCGTTGGTCTGGCGATCGATGGCGGTGGCCTGGGTACAGCCCATCGTCAACCCAGTTAAGCTAATGAGTGCAGTGGCTAAAATGCGAGTAGGCACAGACTGAAAAAGTCTTTTCATATCTAATAATATTGTAACTACTCAGGCTGGGGTAGGAGAGTTATAGGGTTTCCAGAGAACAATCCCATGAGGGCATCCAGAACGTTATGCCCCTGTTTGCGTAGAGTGGATAGGTAACCGCGAATACGGCAGAACAT
>NZ_JAYGIG010000194.1:0-4655 GCF_034932105.1 Leptothoe sp. PORK10 BA2
GACGACGACGCTATGGGCTGCGATTCAATTTGATAGCGGCACTCTACAATTATGAACTCAACCTTGCCGAAGACTGGCAGCAAAATACAGCAATTTAGCACATAATCATTTTTGCAAGAGGTCTATTATCGATACCCTAAGGCGAACCGAGTTTCAGAGTCTAATGTACCGGTTTCATAGAGATTATGTGCCCTCTGAAACCGAAGAATTGCCTCTTGTGTTCGAGGACCAACGACACCGTCTATTGGTCCAGGATCAAATCCATGTTTTTTGAGATTTTCTTGAACATTGCGGTTGCCAGATGTCAGAAATTCGTGAATTTCTTCAAGCAATTCAGCCGCTTCATCTGACGTCTCGGTATCCTCAGACTTCTGAGTCCAAAAATTCAAATGCTCCAAAAGATCTGTTTTCTGACTCTCTGTCTCAATCGGATGAATGGTTCTACCGATCCGCAACCCTAATTCATGGTCCAGAAAGTGATCGGCTTCATTAATCCACAATTCTAGGCAGCTATCAGCTTCAGCTAACCTAATAATTTCTGCCAGACGATCAGCATCTTGCTCGGATAGCCTCCGCTGAGATGCGATCGCACAGTACTCTCGCACTTGTTTTAATGTCGTAGCATTCCAGAGCATTTCATGTTGTGCTTGCTTGGATTGCTCCTTGTAGTCAACAAAAGATTCCATAGTCAATTCGTTCACTAGATGTTTATCAATGGACAATTAAAAAAAACGCCAAAGTGGACGTTCTAGTCGTCTGGTCTATCCACGGGTGGCCTGATTTCGTGGTATTCCGTACGTAATTTGTCTAGCGTCCTCTGTCCCCGTTTTCGTAGAGCAGCCAATGTATCGTTGGGTTGACCTAATTTGTCCCGTACATCTTTCCAGGGCATTCCCTGCAAATATTTCAGTTCCAGAAGCTTACGATCATCGTGATTTAACCGATGAAACGCTTTGACAACAGCATCCAGATTTTCTTCAATCACTGAGTCATCAACCAATTGCTGAGATGATTCATCTATAGGCTCAATAGAGAGCTGGCATTCTTTTTTTTGCGCTCGTGCGTGCTCACGAATCACATTTAGAGTTGTACTCCTCATCCAAGCTTTTGGATGCTGAATAGACTTACCAGAGGGACTAAGCAGTTGCTCTACCCCCCTAAGATAAGCATTCACAAAGATGTCAATGACAGAAATCTTATCCTGTAAGTTATATTGCCCGAGGCTCCGACGAATAAATGCCAAAAGCGATCTGGCTTGAGGATTATCTGCATCTAACAAGCTCGTTAGCTCAGAATTGAATTGTTGAAGGATTTCTGGAGGCATAAGAAGTGCTGAAAAATACAGGACATAGGAAACTCAACACGTACACGCATTAGTGAAAAATTTTAGTTTTTGTGACATTGCTCGGAAAGTTTAGGATTGATCGTCACTCAAAACCGAGAGCTACCAAGGGTCCTGTCGCCCATTGGGCATGGTCACCTGTCAAGCGACCGGCAATGACGCCATTCAGAATATGGAGCATATTCAGCTGGATAGTGGGCGGGGTGCGATCGCAAAATGGAGCGTACTCAGTTGGGTAGTGGGCGGGGTGCGATCGCAGATTCAGACACCTACAAAAATAGCCTTAACTTAGGACATCAAACCCTTGTTAGTTATAGGTTTGAGCTTTAAAAAATTTCTTATGAACCAGGGCTACCTGCGTGAATTCACCACTTTTTTTTTCTTAATAATCGACAGAGTTTTCCCCAGAGTTTTCCTTGGCTTCTCCCCAGATTGGGCCAGGTTCTCCCCAGGTTACTACCAGGTTTCAAGGCGTGCAGAGATTTTGTGGAAAACCCTTAGGGATGGGGATCTAACTCAAAATATAATGTAATGTAACAAAAATAGGTATTTAACCCTCTTGGTATCGTCCGGTATTTTTTTTCATTAGAAAATTCTAAAGCTAGACAGGCATTGCTAATTCGCATCGCCTCCTGCACAATAAAGCACCACTGAAGCAGGCGGCCTAGTCAGGTCTCCTTTGCACTGTGTTCCCGATGTTGCTAACCCGCTGATAACGGCGATGGGGCAAGGGTCTCTTACTAGACCCTAGTTTGTCATGTCTAGAATTCAAGAGGCGTTATATTTTTTATGAATACAGCTACTACAAGCACAGCCACTGTCAGCCTAATGGTCGAGATTCCTGAATCCCTTCACCTATCGATGCAAGACTACTTGCAAACCCATGAGCTATGGAGCCAAGAACGTATTATGCAGGCTGCACTTTCGCTCTTTTTGATGCAAAACGGTGTGAATCAGCCCCATGTGAATAGCCTCTATTTGGATAGTTTGTTTGGCTTCGCTGCATAGGGAGTAATCGGCTACGTTTGTCAGCGTATGGGCAGATGGGGACCGGCTAGGCTGCAAAGGGTTTCAATTCCGAATACCACCCCATCAAGGGACCACCCCGCCAGGGGGCATGGAGATATGAAACGACTAAAGCAACAACCCTATACTGGTTCGGTATGAGTGCTACATGTTGTGGATGAACGAATCGATCGCTGCCTTGGCCTCGCGCAAACTGGCACCAGTCTCCTCGCGATAAACCTTAAGGGCTTCGATCCTCAGCGGCGGATCTGCCGCTAACAACTCCTTTACCCGATCTGAAAAAGCATAATATTGTATAGTAGCATCTACGCCTTGGTGTCTAAGCAACGCATCCAGTTTCCTCTCAATGCGTCGAATACGGGAAGCCATGTTTACATAGGAACCCATGACCATCAGAAAACCAACCAATATTAACCATTCCATGCCTGTTCATCCTTTGCCAAATGGCTAATTTAATCCCTCATATAATTGGAGGAATCAGCTTAACACTGATTCCTCCAATTATATGAGGGCCTATGTTGGGCTGCTGGCACTAAGTAGGTTGGCGTAAATAAACATGAAACGATAAAGCCTAAAACCCTTGCAGTGCATAGATCTCTGCTCACATTAATTATGCCCACCTACTTAGAGAAGACAAGAAGCCTCAAAGTCCCTCTCCCCTCGGGAGAGGGATTTAGGGTGAGGGCAAGAGAAGGATTTAGGGTGAGGTAAAGGGTGATGGCGGGAGAGAAATCTAGGACAAGGGCAACTCCAGGTTTCAACTTAGACAAAGTCTAGATTCAGGTAAAATTATCCTTGAGTTGTCAATTACTTAAACGCTTACGGTTTCCATTCCGGTGGGCCAAACACACTCAAAAAGCGCTCTTTCAGCGTTCGATAGCGCATCAGATCTTGAACTATACGAACATACTCAACAACATTGATCCAGATAGGGTTACGGATTTTGATATTTTGCGTTAGCCCATAGATCACCTTCTCCGTCTCGGCTTGATAAGTGCCGAATAATCTATCCCAGACGATTAAAATACCGCCATAGTTTTTGTCAATGTAGATGGGGTTCGATCCGTGATGCACTCGATGGTTAGAAGCCGTATTCAACAGGAATTCTAAAATGCCCAATCGCCCGATTTTTTGGTTGTGAATCAAGACTTGATATAAGCCGACGATCGCAACCGCGATCAAAATTTGTAATGGGTGAAATCCTAACAGTGCCATTGGAATGTAGAAAATCCAAAGAATAAAATTTTCAATCCATGCCAGCCTTAGCGCCACCGTTAAATTAAAATCAGTGGAGCTGTGATGAACACTGTGATGTGCCCAGAAAATTCGAATTCTGTGTTCAGCCCGATGATTCCAATAGTAGAGAAAATCGGCCATCAAAACTGCTAACAGCGTTGTCCAGACATTCACAGGAACGTTTAGAGGACTCATAGTCGCAAACCAAGATAATCCCAAAAAAGCAGCAACATCCGACGTTCGAGCAATTAGAAACTCGTAAAAAATGCTAATTCCCAGATTCGTAGCCGTTTCTCGATAATCTCGCTGCTTGTGAAACCAAAAGTCAACAACAATTTCTGCTAGGGTGATGCCGAAAAAGATAATTGCTAGGCTAAACAAATAGCCTTCTAGAGGCTGTAGGGCTTCCATCATCGGTTGAGTCGGTTGCATGAATAATCTCCCAAACGTAAATTTAATTCGAGCGCTCGGTTTATTTAAGGTTGCGCAATTTTGCGATCGCAAAATGCCTCAAAGCTAAGTGCGATGTTTTTCGCAGTAGGCAATCAGCATTTGAGTGAATAGGCTAATCTGGTCAGCAAACGTAAAATTGGGATCGTTGTCCATCTGCTCGATCAAAATGCCATTGATCAATGTCCAGACAAATCGAGCCAACTTTGGGTCTGAGAGATTTAGCAGATTCTCCATCGCCTGCTGATAGCGCTGGTCAATCTGCTGAAAAATGGGGTTGGTGCTAATCTCCGTTGGTGCATGGTGTTGATAAAACTCTGTCCAAATCACAGCCTGCTTGATGAAGTAGTCCTCATGCTCAATCAAAAGCTGTCCGAGGCGATCGATGCGCTCCGTGAGTGTTCCTCCTTCAGAAATCGACTTAAATAGACGAGAATCCTGCCAACTGATCTCCTCAACTAGTTGCTCAAATAGCGTAACTACTCAGGCTGGGGTAGGAGAGTTATAGGGTTTCCAGAGAACAATCCCATGAGGGCATCCAGAACGTTATGCCCCTGTTTGCGTAGAGTGGATAGGTAACCGCGAATACGGCAGAACATCC
>NZ_JAYGIG010000195.1:0-4590 GCF_034932105.1 Leptothoe sp. PORK10 BA2
ACGCGAACGGTTCTTGTCACCTAACGACATGCTCAGACACCTTTGTCACTTTAGAATATTGGGGCTGTCTGTCTCGTAAGAATTTCTAACACTCGTTTTACTGGGCCTGCTCAAAATTGGGCAGCTGCGCCAGGCAGTTTAGCTCTCAATGTTCAGCCGTTATCAGCGCCTCGGCCTTGGCGCGGTCGATGGCGGCGGTTTGCTCTAGGTAAGTTGGGGTTGCGATCGCAGGCGGTGGCTGCGGTGGTAGCGGTGGCGTGATCGTGGATTGCTCCAGGCGTTGGAGCGTTAGGTCTAATTGCTTGGCTTGGGCTTCTAGGCGGTTGCGATCGCGGGTGCGGTCGGCGATGAGTTGGCCCACGGCGATGCGGTCTCCGTCGGTGACTTTGAGGTCGTCGGGGTCGGCGACGGAGACGTTGATGGTGAGGCGGCGGGGGGCTTCGTTAGGTTGAAGCGGTTGCTCTGGGGAAGATGTAACGGGTTGAGCAACCGCTATACACGCGGAAGATATCAGGCTGACTACTAGCACGGAGACTATACGAACCAACACCACTATGCGTAAACGACGCCAAGCAATAGATTGCCCAAGCAAATATACAACGGAGAGATTAACCCCTCCAAAATCAAGAAAAACTGTTAAATTAGATGACTTTTCCGGACTAAAAGTAATCTGTCTTGAATGACTCTCTGAAAGCTATCTTTTTTAGGGAGCATGACACATGGCAAGGCTAGGAATCCTGACACTACATGGCATGGGCAATGTCGGACCTGATTTTGATAAAGCGCTCCAGGAAGAGTTGAGACAGCGATGGAGTCCGTCAACTCGCAACAATATTACATTTCAGAGTCTCCATTATCATCCTGCAATGCAAGGACAACAGGAAGAAACCCTAGAAAGGATGAATGATGTCCACCGATTGGGGTGGGATAAACTACGAGCATTTTTCATCTATGCCTTTAGCGATGCTACGACCTATCATCTATTCCCCGAAAAGTCAGACAGTGTTTACCAAGAGGTACATCGCATCATTAAGCATGGTGTTGAGAACCTGCAACAACAATTGGAAAGCCCTGACAATCCCATCGTAATTATTGCTCAATCGTTAGGTGCTCAGGTCATTTCTAACTATATCTGGGATATCAAACCAAGAAAGGGCATTTGGCAGACAGAAGCCCCCTCTGATATCCATCAGTTAAAAAACCTGAAACTGATGATTACCACAGGATGTAATATCCCTTTATTTGTCGCTGGACTAAAGAAAATCACCCCTATTGATAAGCCTCATGATGATTTTCGTTGGCTCAACTTTTTCGATGAAGATGATGTTTTAGGATGGCCACTAAAACCCTTGAGTGAGGGCTATAGAAAGCTTGTAGAAGATCGCCCTATTCAGGCAGGGCCAACGCCATTTAGCCATGCTCGATATTGGAGTGATCGAGACTTTATAAATCCAGCTGCCATTCAAATCGAAGATCTTTACAAACAACATTTCAACGAGTAAGGCTTCCATACAGTTTGCCAACGCTAGCTAGATTCTGGGGTTATCGTTGGCTAAACTGCAATACCGTTATGACGCCCGTTGCCCACTGATCACTAAGCAGTGCGATCGCAACCTCCAACTCACAATATTGCAACTCCACCGACTCACCCACCACCGTCACCGCTGGCAGCTGCCGAGGTAGGACCGTAGGCCTCACCTCCTCGGGAAAGTCCACAGTGATGGAACCCGATAGATAGATCCGCGCCGACGGATTCGCCATCCGCAACGCCTGCAGCCGCGATACCGCATCCTCATCACTCAACGTAAGCGTCTGGGTTGTCCGCGTCATCGCCTCGCCGGTCGCCGTCGTCAGCTTGTCGATCAGCAGCTGCTTACCCGTCTGGTAAACGCCCTGGCCATCGGTGACGATGAACTCATTGCCCACGGCATCGAGGATCAGATAGCGGCCACTGGCATCGGTGCGGTCATCGGCCCAGACGCCTGTCACTTCCGCGTAGACTTCCCGAGCCGCTGCATTTTCGTTATAGGTTGCAATCGCTCCATCTCGCAGCCCTAGGCCCTGGTTAACCTGACCAGTCACACCACCCACACCGGCCAGCCAGATACCCAGCAGCAACACCGCCACAGCAGCCGATAAAACCCAATACTCGCCCGGGCCTCCCGTGCGTAATCGCCGCTTCGGGTTGCTTACGCTGATGGCCCAGGCGGGGTCAGGCCAAAAGAGCTGAACGCCCTGGCGCGTAAAGCAGTCACTAAAGCAACTCAGCACATGGCCCAGGGGTAGGGCTAGAAATGGTTTAACTGTCCCAACAGCAAAGCCAATGCCCAGGGCAATCACGGTCAGCGTTGCTGTGGCTATTAAAGAATGGGTGACGCTGCGGTGTGGGTAACGGTCCTCTATCCAGCTGGATACCGGGTAAAAGACCTGGCCGATGATGCTCGTCGTGGTGTCGATGTCCGGCAGCTGGCTGCCCAGGATGGCCAGGGCTAACGGGAGTGGTTGGGCGGTGCCCAGTAGTAAGGATGCGCCTGCGGTTGCGATCGCAGCATGGGTAATCGCCATCATTGGCCCAGACCTGTCAGTATCGAACAGCTCTAAGTTGCCCAGGGCGGGCGGTTAGGTTGGGATTTGGGAGTTGCGATCGCAGACCTTTGAAAATATGCCAATGTAGATTCGGTCTATTGCAGCATTAACAAATACACCTCAAACGATTTAGTTATGGGAACAGGAAAAACTATCTTGTACTCAACTGCTCTCCATGAAGGAGTGCTGGTCAGAGTAGAAAAAGCTCTGAAGGGCGAGACCTATCAATGTCCCATATGCAAAGGCGAAATGATTCTCCGACAAGGAACTCATAGAAAACCACACTTTGCCCACAAAGCTCTCACTGAAAACTGCACTCCAGAATCGGCATTACATTACGGATTCAAAAGACTTCTAGCTGAAAAAATTGAAGAGCATATTTCCTCTCAACAACCTCTACTCATTTCATGGTCATGTAACTACTGTCTTGAAGAGCATGTTGGCAACCTGGTTAAGAAAACAAAACGGGTTGAAATGGAATACAACCTTGGCTCCTGCAAACCAGACATCGCCCTTTTAGACAGCCACAATAGAGTTATCGCTGTGATTGAAGTTGTTGTTACTCATTATCCTGAAGAACAGGCTCTAAGTTATTACATGCAAAATAAGATTGGAACCGTTATCTTCCAACTTCAATCCGAAAATGATTTAAACCGCATCAATGAGCTGATGTACCCAAATAGGGTAGATTCGTGCCTTAACCCACACTGTCCACACTGCCAAGGGAGAACAAACAAGAAAACCCTAACTATTGTTGAAAGTCACTGTAGAAGATGCCAGCACTCAATGCTCGTCACAGGCTTACTCAGCAAAGGATGTCTATGCGGTTCTTTCTATCCATCAGACCTCGAGCTAGCACAGAAAAAAGGGGTTGAAATCGGCTATTGGCAAAGCAATCGATCATCGTGGTATTACCCAACCAGTAGCTGCCCACACTGCAAAGGCGTCATTGGTCTTCCCTGGCTATGGGACCAACACATAAACCCGAAACTGGATTTACCCGCCCAACACTACGAAGCAGGATTTGTTTGCGAGGACTGTGATCGTGACTTAAATGGCCAAAGACAAGTCAGACATAAATGAACTACTGCCCCAACCGCTTCCGCGCCCCTCTCACCTGCCCCACCTGCTTCATCGTCATCCCCGCAACCAGAGCCGTACCCCCAAAAATGTACAGGCTCTGATTGCCAGTGCCTAACCCCACAAACCGCACAATCCCAAACGCCATCAACGCCGCGATCACAATCGGCATTACCACCACATACTGCGTATGCTCCGGCTTCGCCTGTTTATTTAGCCCTGCCCGTTCGCTAGCCACCACCTTCCGCGCCAGCATCGGGTTACGGCCCGCCAGCGGCTGTAGCTCCGCCAGGCGATTTTTCGTCAATGTCAGCCCCTGCCGCTGAGCCTCTGCCGCCATCACTAACCGAATATAAGCATCACTGGGCAGCTCTAGCTCTACCTCCAGCATGTCCAGAAAGATATCCCGCCCAGGGTTCACTGAGCTAAAGCAACACAGCTGTACTCGCCCCGTCGCCATCAGGTCTTCGAGCCAGTAGCGCAGGCCCTTCGTCAGCCGGTTCGCCTCGGGCAATAGCAGCAGCGTCCCATCTCGGACATTGCCCAGGATCTCATCCTTGAGCTGGTCCACCGTTATACTCTTTTCGCCCGTCACCTCACCATTGCGGTCATAGCGGGGGGCCGTCGTCGGAATCTCCAGCTGCTCCGCTAGCTGCACAAAAAACTGCTTGGCACTGCCCTTGTAGATCGCCGTCGCCACCGCACAGTCATCCTGAAACCGCTCCGCCACCAGCTGCGGAAAACGACCCAACATCCCCGTCTCAGCCACCACCAGCACATGGCTACCCGCCGCGATGGCCGCACAGACCGACTCAAACCCATTCGGGTCTATGCAGTTTGTAGACTCGGGTCGGGTTGGCTCTGCTCGTCTGGGGCCTGGCGCTGGCTTCTGAACTGATTGAGCAGTTCGGTTGCCATCGCCTG
>NZ_JAYGIG010000196.1:0-4098 GCF_034932105.1 Leptothoe sp. PORK10 BA2
CTAAGGTGAATCGCGCTGATCACAACTATGATCCGTTATTTCCCTATGGCTATGGTCTCACCTATGGAGATCATGGCAACCTGGCTCAGCTACCGGAATTTTCTGGGTTAGATGGCCGTGAACCCACTACTGGCAATGCCCTGTTTGCCTTTGGCCAACCCATAGCTCCCTGGAGCCTACAGGCCACGGTGGGAGAGGTGTCCAGTCCGGTGCCGGTGGTGGCGCGTACTCAACTGGGTGAGGCGCTGACGATTCGCTCTATTGACCGGGCGGCCCAAGAGGATGCAAAACAGATTGTGTGGAGTGGAGAAGAGAGGGGTGCGATCGCATTCATCGGACCTGCCACTGACTACACTGCCGCTGCCCACTATGGCGACATGGCCCTGGTCATGCAATATCGGGTAGATGCCTTGCCAGCCGGTGCGGTTACCCTAGTGGTCCAGTGCGGCGAGGACTGTCAAGCCGACTTGGATCTGACTCCGTTGTTTGTCGCCGCCACCCTTGGTGAATGGACCCAGGCAGAAATTCCCTTAAGCCGCCTGGTAGAGGCTGGAGCCGACATGTCTAAGCTGACGGCGCTGGGCCTAGGGACAGAAGCTGCGTTTTCCTTAAGTCTGTCTGATGTCAGGTTGGTTTCTAAGGACGATTAATGAACCCCTCACAAAGCATTGGCTTAGCTACGGTTGTAAGTTCCTGAAGCAGCACAGCAGTTTCTTCCGTTCGATAGGAATAATGCTTCAGCCGAATAGCATCACGTACCTGGTCGAGTAATTTCTTAGGACGAGGCTCAGACGGTGGCATGGAATGAAGGCAAAGGAGCAGAGGGTAAATAAATCCTAAGCAGCACCAGCGTATATAGGAGGGATGATTATACTGAAACTTTCCACCTAATCAGCCATATAGGTGGATTAGGCGGATTAGGCTGACGTATTTCCACCTAATCATCCGTATGGGGTAAATAGGTGGAAACTTTCCCTTTAAATAATAGTTGGACTGCAAGGTTGTATAAGTTATCACGTCGGACAGTCCCTCCAAAAAGTATCGTCAGATACATAGTCTGCTTCGAGTCTTTTTTCATGAGCCTGTATAGAATTTCTCTAGCATCAAGCCCTAAGCCTTTACTCTGATCTCTTGGATGACCTAGAAGTACTGAAATGGGCTAAGCTTGAAGAGTTTAACTGCAAACGCTCATTTTAGGTATTTCGCGAGACAGCATGACATCTTTGAACGTGCGCTTTTGGGAAGGAGAGGAATGGGAAAAATATATTCAGTTGTTAATCAAGAGACATTATGGGCCTGGTAATTATCAAGAAGTCCCAGCCAAGCACGTAGGTGACTTCGGTATCGAAGGTTACTCCACTGATGGATGTGCTTATCAATGTTATGCGACTCAAGAGCCTTGCACTACTCAACAACGATATGATGCTCAGCGCAATAAAATTACTACTGATATTGGTAAGTTCATACGAAATAAGCCTGAACTAGTCAGGCTTTTTGGTGGCACATTTATTCGTCGATGGATCTTAATTGTTCCGGTTTCTGAAAGTGCATCATTAGTTCAACATGCATCTAAGAAATCTGAAGAAGTACTGAGAGCAGGATTGCCATATGTTTCAGATGACTTCAAAGTGATTATTGATACAGACTCTTGTTTTGCCAAAGAAATAAATGAACTAGCTAACTCTGGTGTGATTTCTGTTGAAGATCAAAACATAAATGTTGACCCAGAACACCGCAATGATTGGATTACAAGTAATGATGGCTTGGTTGGTACTCTAAGCCAGAAGGCACAGAAAATCCCCCAATTAGCTATAGATGAAAAAATCGAAGATTTTAAGATCTCGATGATAGAACATTATCTAAGAGGTCAAAATTTATTAGATTCCTTTAGCAAAAACTATCCTGATATATATGCTCAGCTAGATAACTGTAAGCGCATGTACGAATTCGAGCTAAGCACTCTAAGTTTAATCAATAGTGATCCTGCGACACAACACCTGAATGAGGCACTTAAACGTTATTCTGAAAAATTGCGTAATTCCGCTCCTAACCTACCAGGTGGTATAATTCAAGCCTTAAGTTGGGAAGGTATTTCAGATTGGCTAATGCGATGTCCACTGGATTTTTAAGCTGGTACCAAGATGCAAACACAAGAATTACTAGATTATCTAGATATAGAATTTTCTTTTCGAGATCAACCTGTTCCTCTTCAACCTCAACTAAGAGTGATTTGGGGATTGAGTATATTAGTTCTGATTCTACATATTTGTTGCCGAGGTGGGCGTAGTTCAGTTGCTAGATTGCATTTATTGAATTGGTCGCTTCGCAACAATGAAAATAGAGAACGGCTCACTGAATTGTTAGAAAATCGGTTATCTCCTTTTGCAACTCTTATAAGATGTGAGCCTGGATTTAATAGAGCAATTGAGTACGCAATTGCTGAATCTTTAGTAGAAGTGGTGGATGGTAGTCAGAATTTGCGAATTCGCTTATTAGAAAAAGGTAGACAGCTTGCGAATGAAATAATAGAAGAAGACTGCCTGCAAGCTGAGAAAGCATTTTTAAGAGAAAAGTGCGTACCTGTCACAGAAAAATTAGCAAAAAGTTTGTTGAAACAAATTCGGACATGACTTTACAGATACGGCATTTAAATTTAAGGATAGTGACATCTAGAGGGTTGTTCGGTGTAGAGATACCTTTCGAGACAGGTCTTTTTATTTTACATGCGGATAACACTTCTGGGAAATCAACTTGTTTACAATCAATTCTCTATGCACTTGCTCTAGAAGGAATGATGGGGCCAAGTCAACAAATTCCCCTACCTCCAGTCACCACAGATTTTTTAGAGTACGAAGGTACAACCTACGAGGTCTTAGAATCTGAAGTATTGCTTGAAATTTCAAACGGCACAGATACACTAACTGTTCGTCGTCAAATAAAAGGCAACCAAAATAGGCATTTAGTAAATGTTTGGGAAGGAGCTATGCTATCTCAAACAACCAATTCTTATATGTCTAGAGATTACATTGTTCGAGAACGAGGAGGGGCATCTAGAGAAATAGGATTCCATCGTCTTTTGGCAGAGTTTGTGGGTTGGCAACTTCCAAATGTTCCTACTTATGACGAAAATGAAATACTACTCTACATGGAAACTTTGTTTCCGTTTATGTTTGTTGAGCAAAAGCATGGATGGACTAATTTACGAAATCGCCTACCGACTTACTTTAAGATAAAAGATCTAAATAGACGAGCATTTGAGTATTTATTGGACTTGGATGCACAAGAAATCGCCACTCAAAAAGTAATTCTAAAGCAGCAAGAATCAACAATTAAAAATAACTGGTCAGCTAAAATCAATGAATGTAGCCGTCTTACTGAAGCTATCAATGCAATTGTCAATAATATACCTTCTCAGCCCATTTCTAATTGGCCTCCAAGTGTTCAGCCAAAGATTATGGTTTCCCATGAGAATGATTGGATAGACCTCTCGCAAGCTATAGCAGACCTAGAGACTCGCCTTCAAGCTTTGGAAAACCAGGAAATTCCCAATGTTGAGCAAGTAACTGAATCGGCTCAGCAGGAACTACAAGAGAAACAAGAAGAGCTTTTGGAGATTGAAACAGAAATAAAACTAAAATTTGAAAAACTAGAGGGTCAAGTCTCTCAAATTTCAGAAATTCAAGATAGAATTTCCTCTTTACAAGAAGAACTATCTAAAAATACCGATTTGCGAAGACTTTCAAATCTTGGATCAGCCCAAAGTCTACAATCCAATTCTGGTAATTGTCCAACCTGCAACCAAAATATCAGTGACTCACTTATTAGTCCTCAAGATATAAGTGAGCCAATGACAATTGAGCAAAATGTTGAGTTTATTCGAGAGCAATTAAAAATCTTTGAGGCAATGTACCAGAGTGAAGTAAGAACTCTCGAACTTCAGAGGAGGCAATTGAATGGAATTAAAAGCTATGTAACGTAACTACTCAGGCTTAAAAAATTAGAGAGTTTTCCCAGGTTACAGAGATTATCAGCTAGCGTAATCCAAATATAGGAATTGGTAACCTCCTTGAGCAAGCCCAAGGGTCGCATCAAACTCAG
>NZ_JAYGIG010000197.1:0-3855 GCF_034932105.1 Leptothoe sp. PORK10 BA2
TACCAGCTTAAAGGCTCAGAAACGCTCGATCTTTGACTTCCTGACCGATGCGTTAAAAGCCTCTCGACATGGTTCTCCTGCTCCTTCATTGATCCCTGAAGGAGACTGACCCCCTGAATCTTTACAATAAACCTGCTGCTAAATCTCCCCAAGCTGCATTTCGCACAAAAGTTGACGGCAACAGATGTTGACTGCCGTAGTAGAAAAAGGTTAGAGCTGCTGGAATGCGCCAAATGTGAAAGAGAGTTAGGTAATTGAGATGGAGTCCTTGAATATAGGCGCGGAAGCTAGAGTTCCCGTAATAGAGTACCAAGGGTGTAACAATCCCCATTCCCACGAGCAAAGCAAACCACGGCAATGGAAAGGTACTAAAGAGTCCGAAATAACTGCCGACTGCCACACTGAATCCCCAAAAGCTGATGATAAAAAGTAGTCGTTGTGCCATGTGATAACGCTGATTCGAGGATAAAGACACCATAGAAGCCTCCAAAGTTCAACAATTCAATAAAGTGTATATACACGTTTTTCGGAAAAATTTAACCTCAACGAATCAGCGCGGTAGTCTCAGCTAAATGTAAAAGCAGAGCGTTCCAGCGTTGTTCTCCAAGCGCTTCCTCCACACCATTCTGAGCTTGTTTCCACAACGGCAATGCCTTCGCTAATGCAGCTTCTCCATTGGGTGTCAGGCTAATCACACGAGTTCGCTGATCCTGCCCTGGTTCAGATTTTAACCATCCCTCTCGCTCCATCGGTTTGAGATTCCGGGTTAAGGTAGTGCGATCCATGACTAAACGCTCCGCTAGCTCGTTGATAGTTGCTGACTTTGCCATTGCGATCGCCACCAAGATGGTGAATTGAGTGATGAGCAAACCGCTCGGTTTGAGGATTTCATCAAAGTGTTGCGTGACGACACGAGAAGCTTTGCGGAGATTGAAACAGGCACACGAGGAAACCACTTGACCTAATTCAGTTGAGTTACTTGGGTTGAGATGTTTTTCCATACTTTAAGTGTATATACACTTATTCTGAGTGTCAAGAGGTTGAACAAAGTGTTTGTCTAACCGACCACCTCAAGATAACTTAACCCCGAACACCAACAAAGCTGTTTCAATCTACTGTCACAACCCGAAATTAAAGCTGTATAACGGTGAAGTTGTGTGGCGGCAGATAAGATCAAACTCTCGCCGATAACCTCTGTACTGTCCGTACTAACGCAGTGTTAGTCTGCGCTTTAGCGATTGCACTTCATGGGAAACATTAATTACCCAAGCTTCTACACATCCATTCCAAGTGTCACTCAAGTTTTTTGAGCAATAATATAAACATGATTCTCAGGGTACTGTTCGTATTCGAGATGAAGACACGTACACTGACGCTCATCCAAAATCTTTAGGAAAGCATTTACACCTAGCGTGCTGTACTCAAAGTCCTGACCTTGAAATGTTCCAGAAATTTCACCTCCTCTATGCCCACCCCCACAGGTGAACATCAGCACCCCACCAGGTTCAAGAGCATCACATAGCTTTTTGGTTACAGGTTCTTGCATATCTAGCGGCAGATGAAACGTACTGTCCCAAGCAACAATCAGGCTGTAGAGTTTGAGGGGGGGATTCCAACAGCAGATGTCTGCTCGGTAGAAGGTGATGCTTGGATGCAGTTGTTTGGCTAAATCGATCATCTCTGAGGAGATATCAAGTCCTTCTACCTGAAATCCATGTTTGCTGAGGACTTTAATAAAACGTCCACTGCTACCACAACCAATATCAAGAGCTAATTGCTTCTTAAGCGTAAATTGAATAGCCCGCTCTAACTGGGGAATACCATAAAGGGAAGCTTGATGCTGAGTTTGCCACCATTGGGCTATGCGATCATATCGGGCTGCTGTATGCTCTGGATGCATCTTTCATCTTTATTCTTACTGACGACTTTCTAAATCCTATCGCCCACAAGGCAAATCAAGCTTAAATCAAAAATCTCAGCAGGCTAACGACTAAGATAAGCGGCGGCAAATAACCTCAGCACCACCACCAAAATCTCCTGTCTCTCCGCTTCATCGACTTATTAGCCGGTTGGCGCTATCGATAGCTCTCAACGACTCGAACGTTCGACACTATAGAAAATTAAGGAATCCTAGACCTTCAAACCATTGCAGTAACGCTGCCACCAACGATTTGCCAATTGCTTTTGCCTCTACGCCAAACTCTCATATAGCGGAAATCACCTGCGAAGGCATTTCCTAAATACGTGCCACTCGAGAAAATTTGAGCCGTCGCAAGCACAAAGTGTTCACTCCAAACTCGTATTTCTAGTTCTTTAGGCACAAACTCGTGAAACTTAGTACCGCCGGTACGGTGAAGGTCTAGATCCATCGCTTTAGTGGCCAGTTCACCAGTTGGCCCAACGAAAAGCAGGTCATCGGCAATGAGCACATCTAATTCAGATACGTCTGAGGCGGACATTGCGGTGTAAAGTCGCGCTTCACACTCACGAATTTGGGTTTCAATTTCTGCATCCATATTTCCTACTACAGTTCTGACAACACTTAATTATTCCTCATTATTACCCATCGCCTCATCCATGTGACTTCACCGATTGCCTCTGGAACTTACCGGTTCAAGTCGATTGCCCTCATCCACAAGTGCAAGAGCTGTGTGCGGAGGCAGCTAACGTTCCCACTCACCAGACACAGATACCTTTTCAACTCGTCCGACCACTTTGGTACGTTCCGGTTCAGTGCGATTGTTATGCCTTTTTCCAGAACGATCACCAACTCCTTCTTAGGTGGTTTGAATGGACTTAACCTTTCTCGGATCGCGTCAATGAGATCGCCAGATCACAAAGCAAAAGCAACTTATTTGCCAGGACATTCGTCTCTCGCTTTGTATAATCTAAAGTATAGTATACAAGCAATACACTAAGCTTCAATGCTTTCCATAAACACCCTACCGTTGTTTTTTGCACTGCCTCTGTTGAGTCAGATTGCAATTTCTTCAATCCCGGTTCAAGCTCAAACCTTAAGCTGTCAAGACTACCAAGCCGCCGATCTCGCTTCTCTTCAGTGGTATCCGGCTCAACCGCTTGCTCAGGCCACGGCAATCGACTCTACCGCACGACTGCTAGATGAGCTTAGCGCGATCGCCGCTTTACCCAACTCAGCTGATCCGGCGGTTCGAAATCGCCTATTTCCCTTATTGGTAAGTTATCCGTATGCTCGTCCACCCGCATCTCCCCATATCGCAGAAGTAGAGCAATTGCTCAAAGATTTGCCCACCCATCAGCAACCCCAGCTGGTTGCCATTTTTGATCGCCTCGCCACTAAAATTGAAACGCTCTCTGATGAACCGAATAGGGACGTTTTAATTATAAATTTGGCAAAATATTATCAGCAATTGGGACAAAGCGATCGGGCCGCCGCATTACTCGATCGGGCGATTCAGGCGGAGTTACAAGTTCCGATAAACAATCAGCGGTTTTCGGTTTTGTTAGGCATGGTTTTAGAGCTAGGACATAGCGAAACAATCGCTACAGCACTACCGCAAATGGAACCCGCTATAAACGAGAGAGAAGATCTGCTATCAATGCTAGCGCTCGCTCAAAATTATCAAGCCGTGGGGAATTCTGAAAAAGCCTTAGCTTGGCTCGATCGCTTGGCTCAACTGCAAGGTGGAGAAAGGATAGTCCAGACAGGTATCCAGACCGGTATGGTGACAACCTATGTCAAACTCAATCCAGGGCGAACGCATACGTTTCTTTACAATTTGGGTGAAGTGCTAGAAGCCTTTACTTGAGCCAATACCTTAAGCAGATATCGGTCATCCCAGCCTGCTTTCATGCGCTTGGCGTGGGTGCCACATT
>NZ_JAYGIG010000198.1:0-3852 GCF_034932105.1 Leptothoe sp. PORK10 BA2
AGCATACGCAGTATGTGGTGGTAATGCCGATTGTGATCGCGGCGTTGATGGCGTTTGGGATTGTGCGGTTTGTGGGGTTAGGCACTGGCAATCAGAGCCTGTACATTTTTGGGGGTACGGCTCTGGTGGCCGGGATGACGATGAAGCAGGTGGGCCAGGTGAGAGGGGCGCGGAAGCGGTTGGGGCAGTGATTTAGGGACTTCCTACAAAAGAGAAATTGCACACTAGAATTGAGAAAAATCAGAGCCCACAAATCTAATGGCAGATGACTTATTAGGTATCGGAGAGGCAACTACGGCAATATCCAAGGGTGCGATGGGTTTACTGCAGGCGTTGCTTGGACCGGCAATGGAGGAGGCAGGGCAGATCTTTGCTGATCGGGTTAGATACTGGCGTTGGAAAAACGCACTCTCTATGCTGGAACAAGTGAATCAAACGCTTCTTGCCAAAGGCATTACTCCTCAGCAGATACCTCTTAAAACTCTCATGCCAATAATGGAAGGTATTGCAGTCGAAGAAGAGAGCGAAAATCTGAAAGCCAAGTGGGTTAATCTAATCAGCAATGCTGCTGCTGGGCAGTCAATTCATCCGAAATACATAAAGCTATTTTCAGATCTGGATAGTATAGATGCTATCGTCTTAGACACGGTTTTTTGTCTTCATGAATCTAAAGAAGATGACATGATAAGACAATATTTTGATTCATCCAAAGTGATGACAGAAGAACGGGAAGACAAACCTCTGTTTGATTATCCAGATAGTTATGAAGGAAACCTTGCTGTTGTTTTCATGGCGGAATACTTGAAAGATATTCAAGAGAAAAAACTAGACTACGAAATAGTTGCAGAAAGTATCAGATATCTTGAACAGCTTAATCTTTTAGAAAAAGGTGTAGAGGAATCTTACATGAGTGGTCGTCATTATCGTCGTCCTACACTGACAACTTTTGGTTTGGGGTTTCTAAGACTTGTTAGTGAACCTAAAAAAGCTATTTGAGTCACTTACTCGGTTTGGAAGCGATTACCCAAGTCGAGATCGCAACTCCTCAAACCCAACCTAACCCCCATCCCTGGGCAACTTAGAGCTGTTCGATACTGACAGGTCTGGGCCAATGATGGCGATTACCCACGCTGCGATCTCACTTATACGACCTGTTCTCTCCACCAGCTAGCCGCGACGGCAAAGTCTACGGTGTCGGTAATACAGGTAACGCCTGAGCGGGTGCCGTCCAGGTGCTCATAGTCGGCGACTGTAGCGCTGGCGAGTTCTTCAAACTCGGTGGTCAGGACTCGGGCGATTTTGCCATCCTGGAAGCTGACGACGATTTCATCGGTATCGGCGTCATAGCGAGCGGCGATCAGATCCTCTGGTCTGATGGCAGGAGCGACAATGACCGCATCGTGTAGGGTCTGGTTTGTATTCATTGGGTATCTCCGTAAATTGAATCCCAGACTTCCCAGGCTTGCTCCAGATTTTGGGCGAGCAGGTTGACGTACTCATCTATTTTAGAGGCTTTGATTTTTCCTGAGAGGATGTCGGTTTCGCCAAAGGATTTGCCGTAGCTGTCGGGGCCGCCGTCTTCGCGTCTGCCGAGGTAAATGCGAAGTTCCCAGTCTGGCCGGGTGGGGCTGGGTTTGACGTGAACGTGGGGCGGATGGTGGTCTCGGGTGTAAATCAGGTAGAGGATTCCGCCGAGTTTAAAGATGGTGACCATGGTGTTTTGGGCGGTGATATTTCAGCGGGAATTCTGACCCTACTGGTTATCTGAACGATTGTCTATGATGGCGATTACCCATGCTTGCATCGCAACCGCAGGCGCATCCTTACTACTCGGCACCGCCCAACCTCTGCCGTTGGCGTTAGCCGTCCTGGGTAGCCAGCTGCCGGACATCGACACGACGACCAGCATCATCGGCCAGGTCTTTTACCCGGTATCCAGCTGGATAGAGGACCGTTACCCACACCGCAGCGTCACCCATTCATTAGTGGCCACAGCCATGCTGACCGTGATCGCCCTGGGCATTGGCTTTGCTGTTGGGACGGTCAAACCATTTCTAGCCCTACCTCTGGGCCATATGCTGAGTTGCTTTAGTGACTGCTTTACCCGCCAGGGCGTTCAGCTCTTTTGGCCTGACCCCGCCTGGGCCATCAGCGTAAGCAACCCGAAGCGGCGATTACGTACGGGAAGCCCAGGCGAGTATTGGGTTTTATCGGCTGCTGTGGCGGTGCTGCTGCTGGGTATCTGGCTTGCCGGTGCGGGTGGTGTGACTGGTCAGGTTAACCAGGGCCTGGGTCTGCGAGATGGAGCGATCGCAACCTATAACGAAAATGCAGCGGCTCGGGAAGTCTACGCGGAAGTGACAGGCGTCTGGGCCGATGACCGCACCGATGCCAGCGGCCGCTATCTGATCCTCGATGCCGTGGGCAATGAGTTCATCGTTACCGATGGCCAGGGCGTTTACCAGACGGGTAAACAGCTGCTCGTAGACAAGCTGACGACGGCGACCGGCGAGGCGATGACGCGGACAACCCAGACGCTCACGTTGAGTGATGAGGATGCGGTATCGCGGCTGCAGGCGTTGCGGATGGCGAACCCGTCGGCGCGAGTTTATTTATCGGGTTCCATCACTGTGGACTTTCCCGAGGAGGTGCGACCCACCTCGCTACCACGGCAGCTGCCAGCGGTGGCGGTGGTGGGTGAGTCGGTGGAGTTGGCTTATTGTGAGTTGGAGGTTGCGATTGGGTTGTTGGGCGATCAGTGGGCGACGGGTGTGATGACAGCGTTATCACTCAGCAGTTGATTTTCTAGGTGCTTTTTATAAGCCGAATATGCTCTTAGCCGTAGCAGCCAAGAGTTGCATTAAGACCCCCATTCCTACCGTGTCACTTCTATCTTTAACTAATTTCATAGTCTTTTGCCAGACTGTTTGACTACGAGCCAAATCAGCAAATTCATGACCCTCCCAGGTAAGATTTGTAATTATTGTTCTCTTATTCTTCATGTCATTGACCACGCGGCCTTCTGCATAACCACCTTGAACCAATTGATAGCAGTGATAGGCTACTTTTTCTATCGAATAGCCTTCTATTTGAAAATGTTCTAGAAAGTTTTCATCTTCACCCTCTACCGCAAACACTATTTCACGGATAAGCTCCATATCTCTTTTCATCTCAGGTTGAACCTTAATAGGTGGGATTTTCAAGATTGTTGTTGTCCATCCTACCGAATACATATGTATTTATGTCTAGCAATCCTGAATGGGAAGGCTATATAAGCTGTTTGGGTTAGTTATCAGGCTGTGCGAGCTTTAATTCCATATGCGATCGCAACAATAACCGTGGCAGGCGTAGCCATCGCCCAACAGCCCAACATCATCACGCCGACCACTCCCCCAGAACAACCCAAGGATGAAGCCCCTCGCCGCCTCACCATTACCGTAGCCGTCGCTGACCCGGAAGACCTAAAGGTAGCCGAGGGCGATCTCATCACAGCCGGTGATCTGATTGCCGACCGCACCCGCGATCGCAACCGCCTAGAAGCCCAGGCCCGACAGCTAGCCCTAACGCTCCAACGCCTGGAGCAGTCCACCATTACGCCACCGCAACCACCACAGCCACCGCCTGCGATCGCAACCCCAACTTACCTAGAGCAAACCGCCGCCATCGACCGCGCCAAGGCCGAGGCGCTGATAACGGCTGAACATTGAGAGCTAAACTACCTGGCCCAGCTGCCCAATTTTGAGCAGGCCCAGTAAAACGAGTGTTAGAAATTCTTACGAGACAGACAGCCCCAATATTCTAAAGTGACAAAGGTGTCTGAGCATGTCGTTAGGTGACAAGAACCGTTCGCGT
>NZ_JAYGIG010000199.1:0-3709 GCF_034932105.1 Leptothoe sp. PORK10 BA2
GATGTTCTGCCGTATTCGCGGTTACCTATCCACTCTACGCAAACAGGGGCATAACGTTCTGGATGCCCTCATGGGATTGTTCTCTGGAAACCCTATAACTCTCCTACCCCAGCCTGAGTAGTTACCCACCCAGTCCAAATACGTGGTCATTGCCACCTTGGGCGTTAATCACGTCATTGGAATGATTGAAGCCACGAACGACGTTGTCAAGTTCATTCAAGAAGGTGACAGTATTACGGTTGAAAATCCTGCTGCGGGTGGAGTTTGCATTAAATACATCAAAGCTATCGTCAAGCCCAGATTCGTTGCCGAAGATGATGTTGCCACGAGCGACATTAGCCCCTGTGTTCCGTCCCAGGTTATCGAGGTTTTCCAGAGCAAAGTCCTGCAGTACAACCCTGGTATTTGTAGCATCCTTCAGGAAGGAGATCTCCAAATCTTCACCAGTTTGGGTGAGTTGTAGGTTCTCGGCAGTTAGACCATCACCTGCAAATTGGAGGGTATCAATTTCCTGGATGGTCGATTGAGAGGGACGAGCACCGAGCCCAACACCACCAAAATTTTTAACCTGGAGAGTTTCACCAACCCCAACTTGGATAATTTGTTGTCCGCCACTGGTGTCCAGGGTTCGGTCTTGGAATTCAAAGTTAGCCGCAGAGAAGTTATCAAGGGCATCGATCGCAGCTTGCCCTATCAAATCAGTCTGACGAGCAAGGATCTTCAGGTCAGCCGTAGGATCATTGAGGTTAGTGGAATAAACCAACCGGTTGAGTTGGAGACCAGAGTTAGAGTAAACAAAGAAGCCTGCTCCATCGTCATTGACGAGATTGGCAATTTGGCTAGCAGCCACGCCCGCATTGAAGGGTGTGGCAGGATTGTTATCATTGTCAGCGTTGAGCAAAACAATCGCATTGGCTCCAAGGGGTATATCGGCACCGGGTGCATTTGCATCCAAGGCGACAAAGTTAACATCTCCAAAAACGCCAAAATCAGCTGCATTGAGCTGATATTTGTCCTGGGTAAAGTCAAAATCAGTAATGAAGTCTTCGTTGCCAATGACTTGACGACCCGGAGCAGAAACATCCGCCCCATCGAAAGGATCACCCGAAAAGGCGAAGGTATCTGCTCCAAGGCCGCTGGTCAGGATGTCCGAACCAGGACCCCCATCAATTAAATCATTGCCACCCCGGCCATCAACAAAGTCTTGGGCTGCGGTGCCGAGCAGTACATTGTTGTTGTCGTCACCAACCACAGTATTCGCAGCCAGCAAGAAATTGGTGGCAGTGAAGGTGGGAAGGGCATTTCTGGCAGCATCTCCGGTGAGGGTGCGAATGTTGCCCAGGATGGAAATATCCGCCGTGGCACTACCTAGGTCGGCAGAGTAAACTAGGCGATTGATTTGCAAGGTTTCATTGAAGTAAACAAAAACCCCAGTCCCACTAGCAACGCCAGTACCTGCGATCGCACTTGCAGCTGCACCTGCATTGGCAAAGGAACCTTGAATCACAACGATGTTGGCATTGCTAATGCCACTGTTTGTCAGGTCTGCTACTGTACCGTTAATAAAAACTGGTGTCCCAGAAATACCCAAATCAGTGGTATCCAGAACAAATCGATCCTCAGCAATCAGAAACTCATTAAGTTCACTGGGTTGATTGACAACTTGCCGACCATCTGCGGAGACATCTACGCCATTGAATGGGTCACCACTGACCACAAAGTTATCTTGACCAGAAACACCGGTCAAAGGGCTGATTTGAGCCATGATAAAAACCTCAAATTTACTAATGAACGATAAATAAACCAGACGTCACACAAGCGTGGCCGCACTCTTGGAAACTGTGCGTTCCTCTTTTTAAAAGAAGTGTGAATCTTGCGATCGCATGTAATAGGTGATCGCAAACCCATATCAAGGCATCAATCAGTTCCGCACGAAACAATCTTCTCCATGCAGTGCTCAAGGGTTGATTTGAGTCAGTAATGCCTATCAAAACAAGCAGTAACGCGACCCAGGTGGGTTGTTATCCTGGATGTGTTTTGCTTGCTTTGTTAGTAGTACCAACGCCACCCTCAATTAGATTTAAAGATCTAAGATTTTTTGGGAAATTGTGCTGACCTTGAGCAGCCAAAGCAGGCTTTGAGCACCTCTTACGATCGCCCCATTCCCAATCACCTCAGTGCTTTCAGTCTCACAGACGACTGGGTGGGACACATGCAAGGACTTTTTGCGAAGCCAGCTAACGGTCGCGCTCACCGGACGCAGATAACCTTCGCCCCTCAACCAGCTATTTAGTATGTTCCAGTCCCGCGCAGTTGTTATATAGTGATACGGCGATTCCACTGCGCTCTCGTGATTCGCCAATCTACCTCACTCCAACCTCGTTCGGACATCCAGGTGGAACCCGGACGAATACTAACTACTTCTGCTCCAATCCACTCTGCCAACCGAGCGATCCGCGCGTTTGCACTGACCGTGGAACCAGAGATCACGTCTAGCCTTAGTTCCCTGAACCCGAAGTCGAGTAGGGCGCGCCCAACCTCGATCGCGTAAGCATATCGCCCCCAATAGTCTGGTGCAAGTTCGAGCCCCAGTTCCATTTCACCTGCATCAAACCCCCTTCCCCGCAGTCCGCAGCAGCCGACAAGCGCGAAAGGTTCATGCCGCTGGACAATCGCCAGTTGGTAGTTAAGTCGAGGCTGCTCAGAAGCCCATGTACAAAATGTCTCAAACAAACGTGCTGATTTTTCGGGACTAGCTTCGCTAGGTTCATAAAAGATCTGACTGCGTGGATCGGATTGATAGTCCAAGAATGGCGATCGATCTAACTCAACAAAATCACGCAGCAGAAATCTTTTAGTTACGATCTCCATACCAGTGGATTGTTATACAGTATTCTTTACGTTCTTTAACTCCTCAGCGTTGAGCGTTTTTGGGACAACAATCGGAGTACCAGATTCCATATCAAAGAAGGGGGTTTGTTTATATCTCCCATCAAAACGCGCTTTCAGCATCATGCCAATCACACGCAAGATACCAGATAAAGCTCCTGTCGATTTTGGCTTATTTTCTCCGATCGCGGATTGGGTGTTGACGTACATTCTGATAGAACCAAACGCGTTGTCTAACGAAGTTTGATCTAAACTCAAGCAGGTATGGATTAAACCAATGAAAGATAGGTTAGGGGTTGGAAGCGTATTACCGATTGGAGTATTACAACACGTAGCGTACCATCGCAGCAACCCCTTTGCTGTAAGACGCATACAGGTCAAATTCTCAATGCCTTCGGTAAACGTGATATTGGCAGGGATGGTCTGAATGATGCTAGTGCCTCCCATTGCGTCGAGTATTTCATGCTCTCGTTTTAGAAAACGGGCGAAGGCTTGGCAATCCGCGCAGTAGCACACGCATCTGTTTAGCTCTTGATTGCAGCTCAGGGCACCCTTGAGTTTGCCACAATGACAACGAATCGAGTGGGTCATAGTTTTTGTTTCTCTTTATTATCAAAACATTGAATGATGCCCGTCCAATCTGTGTCTTCCATTACTGTCTCAGTATAGTTGTTTTCTGTGTATGATCTTATGACTGGACAGTGCGAAGTTTCTGTTGAGTGATTAGGCGGCAGAAGCCATCTGTTGCTGGGGTTCCGGAGGCCTGATTCTGGCAGCGAGTAATTTAGGAAGAAGTAGAGTGGGTCTACGTTTGGCTAAA
>NZ_JAYGIG010000200.1:0-3452 GCF_034932105.1 Leptothoe sp. PORK10 BA2
GTTACCGCCTCGACGCTCACGGCGGCGGCCTAATTCCTCCTAAGCTGATGATACCCTCATATGCTCACCTTCAAGAAGTTGAAAGCTTCTGTATCAACTGATACGATTTGAATTTATAATTGCTGGTTTGTAAGTGCGTTTCATCGGTACCGTGTTGCTGTGGTATGCTATGCTTTGTTGGCTTCTAAAGCTCCGCAGCTACCTTATTCACGCACCAAAGCCTTATTGAAATAATCGTTCCATTCTTGGAGGCACATTACTGTAACCTTTTCTCATTCCCTATGTCTTGGTCATGCCTGATGTCTTCATCTCCTACTCCCGAAAAGATAAGGCCTTTGTAAAAGCGCTCCATCAAGCTCTAGAAAAGAGCAACCATGACTCTTGGGTAGATTGGGAAGATATTCCTTTGACAGCAGACTGGTGGGAAGAAATCCAAGCTGGGATTGAAGCCTCTGATACCTTTATTTTTGTAATCAGCCCAGACTCCATTGCATCACAGGTTTGCAGACAGGAAATTGACCATGCCATCGAGCACAACAAACGGTTAATCCCCATTGTGCGACGAGAAGGGTTCGATATGGAACTGGTTCATCCAGAATTGGGTAAGGCCAATTGGCTCTTTTTCCAGGAGCAAAATGACTTTGATGCGGCGTTTCATTCATTAATAAAAACGCTCAATACAGATTTAGATCATGTGAAAACCCACACGAAACTATTGGTCAGAGCACGGGAATGGGAACACAAAAGCAAAACTGACGATATTTTGTTACGTGGCAGTGAGTTGACCCAGGCCAGTGCTTGGCTGCAACAGGGGTTGGTGGAAGCCAAGCAACCCCCACCTAGCTCCTTGCAAGTATCCTTTATTCAAGCTAGTCAGGCACTGCGAGATCGCCTGATTAAAGAAGAACAAGAAGAACAAAAACAGAAACTGCGGCAAGCTCGACAGATGGCATTGGGAGCCGTGGTATCCGGTATTATTATGGCCGGTCTCGCCCTCTTTGCCCTCAACCAAAAGCGCCAGGTTGAAATTGTTCAAGAAAGCCAAATCAATGCCCTTAGTAGCTATTCTTTGTCCCTAACAAAGTCGGGCAAATCCTTTGATGCTTTGATCGAGGCTTTACGAGCGGGGCAACAACTGAGAAAACAGCTAAATCGAAGAAATGATAATACCCGTAGTCGTGTATTGACAGCGCTACAGGCTGCTATTTATACAGATGGCTGGAGAGAACACAACCGACTTACGGGCCATACCAATGATGTTAATCGTCTGGCTATTAGTCCAGATGGCCAGACGATTGCCTCCGCTAGTCGTGACCATACGGTGCGACTTTGGGATATGCGGGGTAGTTTGCTGCATACCCTGGAGGGCCATAACAATTCTGTTACGAGTGTGGTGTTTAGCTCAGATGGACGCACCCTTGCCTCAGCCAGCGTAGATCGGACCGTCCATCTATGGACAATAGATGGTACTTTGGTGCGATCGCAAACCTTTGAGGATGAAACCAAAGATGTTAGCTTTAGCCCCAATGGTGAACAACTTGCGATCGCAACCAATCGTCAAGTCCTACTTACGACCCTAGAAGGAGACGTCATCCGCCGTTTTCCCCATCCAGACGGGGTCAATAGTGTCCAGTTTAGTGCCGATGGCAAAAGTCTGTTAACAGCTACCCGTCAAGCCACCCAGCTTTGGACCCTGGACGGCAAGATGCGGCAAAACTTACCCAATGATGATTGGGTCAATATGGCCCGCTTTCGCCCTGGCCCATCAGACCAGCAACCCATGATTGCAGCAGCGGGCCATAAAGCCGTTCAACTATGGACTATGGACGGCAAACAATTACCCAGCTTGCCCCACGATGGCTGGGTCAATAGCATTCGCTTTAGCCCAGATGGCCAGCATATAGCTACCACAGATAGCTCTAAACAAGTTACCCTATGGGATCTAGAACGACAGACAAATCAGCGATTCCCCCAAGATCGAGATACCGTAGACGCTATCTTTAGCCCTGATGGTAAAGCCCTGGTAATTGCCGATCGCGACAACACAATTCACGTCTGGCGACAGGGTCAGGATATAATCACCCCACAGCTCTATACAGGAACCGTTAATCAATTGCGCTTCAATGATGACGGGTCAAAAGTAGCTACCATTGAGGGTTCAGAGCTTCAACTCTGGACCCCCGATGGGCAGCTTATACAATCCTGGCCATTTAAACAATTTCTCAGAGATATCAGCATTGGCCCTAAGCCAAATAATTCTAGCGAAATATCTGCAGAGAGAATTGCCATAGCCAGTGGCAACGCCATTCATCTGCAAACCTTGGCAGGCGACAACCCAAAAACGTGGATATATCCTAACCCAGTTAACAGTGTTGATATCAGTCCAGACAGCGCCATGGTAGTGATTGCCAGCGGCCCAGAGGTCTATTTAGCCTCGTCCTCAGACGGCAAGCCGATTAAGACTCTGTCCGACCTAACATCTGACATGACAAAGGCCGACATGGCATCAATGTCCACCATCCGAGCAGTTCGTTTTAGCCCCAACGGTCAACATATTGCTATTCTTCCCCAGGGAAACACCCTAAAAATTTGGCATCTTAATAATGATCAGGATGGTGATGATACCCTCACTACCATTACCCATGACGATACTATTCAAACCTTTAGCTTTAGTCCCATTGGCCTCAGCTCATCGACAGCCACGGAGCCAATGCTGGCCACTGGCAGTGATGATAATTCTCTCCGCTTATGGAGCTTAGATGGTACACAGCAAACAATTATCCGTAATGAGACTACATTTAACCACATTCGATTTAGTGCCGATGGTAAATATCTGGCCGCCGTCGACGCGGATAATCACATTCATATGTGGACGGTGGATAAAAACCAGTTAACCCCACTAATTTCTCTGGTCAGACACAAAAGTACCATTAATGACCTTGAGTTTAACCCCGACAATACTTCCCTGGTATCAGCAGGGGCTGATAATCGAGTGATTGTGTGGAGTTTAGACGATTTGACCCTTAACACCCTCATGGGCAGTGCATGTCAGGTGGTGGCTGATTATTTAGCAACTAATCAGTCACTTGAGGATGGCGATCGCAACTTGTGTGCAGGATTTAGACAGTAGCTTGTCGCTTTGGGAATTAAGCCATACCCTACGCACCAACTATGCAACCGTCAACACACCATAGGCTTGAAACATGATTGATCGCTGCAATCGATCACCGCAAGCTTGAGCTGACAACAGTTATGAGCGACCTTAAACAGCAGCAGCACTATTCTTTCCTGAGCTTTCCCCTCAGCAAAACAGGCTCTTGCAAACAGTAACTACTCAGGCTGGGGTAGGAGAGTTATAGGGTTTCCAGAGAACAATCCCATGAGGGCATCCAGAACGTTATGCCCCTGTTTGCGTAGAGTGGATAGGTAACCGCGAATACGGCAGAACATCC
>NZ_JAYGIG010000201.1:0-3313 GCF_034932105.1 Leptothoe sp. PORK10 BA2
CCTATGCAAGGCTTCACTGGGACAAGATTCGCCAATCGTTGCGAGATGGAAGCTACCAACCTTCGCCGGTTCGCCGGGTAGTAATCCCCAAGCCGGGAGGGAAGGGAGAGCGACTGCTGGGAGTACCGACGGTGTGGTCATAATGCACCTTTTACAACTTACTTTCGGAATATAGAGCATTCCTGCCCTTGAGCTACTCCTAAGATACAGGATAACTAAAGAGGCAGAATATTCATCGCTGGCTCTGGCCAAGCCGTGCTTGCCTAATTTTCTCTGTTCGTGGAACCTGTGCCCAGGCCGTCAACTCTTGATGTTTTGATTCGGAAATAACAATCTGATAAGTGCCACAATGACTTTTCTGTGCCTGTAGAATACCAGTTTCAAGCCAGTAGTAAACGATATGTGTGGATACACCATATTGCTGAGCGACTTGTTTAACAGTTAACTCACCTTGACGATGTGTTGGACAAACAGGGATGTCATGCTTATATCGCAACCACTTGACCATGCTAGAGGTAAACGGTTTTCCAGACGAGCTTTTGATATCCAATTGATTGAGCGTATCAGCAATGTTTCTATCGTGAAGCGTTTTGGCTAACTCTCTAATCTTGTGGATGGTCTTATCCGGGTAGCGCACCCTGTCAGCCTGTTTTAGAGGAATGGGAATGGTTAAGGACTCCAGCTTTCCCCCCTTCCACCGAATATGTAGCACCAGCTGCCGAGGCTGCGCTAGTCGCTCTACGGTAACATCCTCAACCAGCAAGCGAATAATCTGCTTTTTTGGCTTGGACTGGGTCTGTTCTGCATTCCAAAGTTGAGGTAAGTGCTCGGCCAGCCTGAGAAGGTCTGCCTTATCAGTTTCACTCATCTGGTTGAGTGGTTGTGTTTGACGCTGTTGTAATCGGGCTTCTTTAATTTGTTGCACTTTGAGCAGTGCTTGTTCCCATCGGTTTTCTAGCGTGGCGGCTACTAAACGGTTAGCCGGGTCTACCTCTTCAAAGCGCCGCTGTGCAATTTGTGCCTCATAATCGGCTCGCTCTAAGGTTAATTGCCACTGCTTGTCTACTTTGGCATAGTGCGCTTCGATCTTGTCGAGCGACATTAGAGCGATTTCAAGCTGTTGTGGCTCTAGGGCTTCAAAAATCAGTGGAATAATGGCGTTGTCAACGATGTCAGCGCGAGTATTGAGACAGGAGCGTCCGGTTAGTCCTTCCTTCTTACGCCAGTTGCACTCATACTGCGGCCAGAGGCCACCATTGCCTGTGTAACGCACCGTCAGCCTTCGACCACACTTGCTACAGATGAGTAGACCATGCAGAAGCGCTTTCCCTTCTCTAGCCGCACTGGTCACAACCGTTCCTGCTCCGTTTGTCTGATTTTTTTGGAGGATATCTTGATTGGTCAGATATGTCTGCCAGCTGATATATGAGGAATGATGGTCCTGAATGATCACCTCCCACTTGTCTCTAGGTTGTAGCTTTAGCCTTGAGCTGAGGGTGCCATCAACGGATAGAGATTTTTCGACTTTATAGCGGCCATAGACATAGGCTCCTGTATAGGATGGATTTTTCAACAGCGTTATCGCTCTGCCATAGGTGAGTTTGCCCCAGATAATTTTTCCGTTCCATATGCCTCCATAGGCTCGTTTTGGAAAGTCTATTTGTTGTTCCCCGAAGTATCGGGTGACCCCGTACGCACTTCTTTTATTCGCAAATACTTGAAAGAATAGTTCTATAACTTCACGTACCTGTTCATCATGGTCAAAGACAATTTGACCAAAATCATCATAGCAATAACCAATCGGCAGGGGAAATCGTAATTCTCCCTTCTTGGCTTTGTTCTGTTTCCCTCCGGCTAGTCGAGAGCGGATGAAGTGGAGTTCTGCTTGAGACATGGTGCCCTTCAACCCAAGCAGCAATTGATCATTGAAGTCACTGGGGTCATAGCAACCATCTTCATCAATGATCAGCACACCTGAAAATGCACACAGCTCGACCAGTCGGCTCCAGTCGGCGGAAGATCGCGAGAGTCTAGAGGCTTCTAACGCTAAGATAGCACCGACTTTGCCCATTGATACATCAGACACAAGTAGCTGGAAGTCCTTGCGTGCAGTGCTTTCGGCTCCCGATAATCCTAAGTCGCCATCAAGTACTTCGATGAGTGACTCTGACCAACCGAGGGCAAGCGCACGCTCTTTGAGTGCATATTGTCGCTCAGTGCTCTCTCGATTCAGGCGTACTTGACCCATCGTTGACTGGCGTAGATAGACATAGGCTTTGCGATTCAAGTGGACAGGCTGAATTTTCGACTGGTGCATGTTTCTCTCCTTTCATATTTAGGAGAGCCTCAATATGTGTAAGAAGCATTTCAGCCACAATGGCACTGACTGAGGGAATAAAGTCCGCATTACAGGGCATTCTATCCATCCTTGTCACTCTCCCTTTTAAGCTGTTTTACTTAGGACAAGTTCGAGTGAACGAGCCTAGCCTCTTTCATATCGGGCTCACAGGAAATGATCAATATGGGTGGGAGTCTCTTTCGATCTGCTGCAAAGTCAATAACAACGCTTGAAACAAGTCTGGAGAAAGTCGCAACTCTGACTGATAGCCGATTGGCCGTTTCCGGTCGGTCCAGGACAAGGGAATAGAAAATGTGCCACTGATGCCACCTTTGACCAAAACCGTCTCTTGGCCTGAGACCCGACGGGCCTTCAGAACTTCAAAAGTTTGGCCGGAGTAGGGATGAAACGGATGGGTAATGGTGACAGATCCCAAATCCTGGTTGGGATACTGTGCAGTTTGATCTAATCGTGCCCACGGTTCTAGACCGGGTGATCCAGCAGGCTATCTTGCAGGTGCTGACGCCACTGTTCGACCCGGAGTTTTCCGAGTACAGCTTTGGTTGTCGTCCAAAACGCAGTGCCCATGGCGCGATAAAACAGGTCAAAGAATACGTCAAGCAGGGATATCGCGGAGTGGTGGATCTGGACTTGGAAAAGTTCTTCGACACCGTGAACCATGATGTTCTGATGGCGAGAGTTGCCCGCAAAGTGCGGGATAAGACGTTGCTGGGCTTGCTCGGTCGTTACCTGCGAGCCGGGGTGATGGTCGAAGGGAAGGTACAGGCGACGGATTGGGGAACGCCGCAAGGCTCGCCCCTATCGCCGTTACTGGCTAATATCCTATTTGTTAAATGTCAATTACATAGGCGACAGAAAAGGAAGGAATTAAGGGGGTAATTCTGACCGTTTTTCATGAGTCTAAAAAAGTATTTTTTCAAGTCATAGGAGATCGCTCGTTTCGATGATTTAACC
>NZ_JAYGIG010000202.1:0-3284 GCF_034932105.1 Leptothoe sp. PORK10 BA2
ATGTTCTGCCGTATTCGCGGTTACCTATCCACTCTACGCAAACAGGGGCATAACGTTCTGGATGCCCTCATGGGATTGTTCTCTGGAAACCCTATAACTCTCCTACCCCAGCCTGAGTAGTTACGACTTGGCAGCAAATAGCGGTTGGGCCACTGTAACGGAGATGGAAACGCGGCCACCAGTAACCCCAGCAGTTGTCCCTCCTCTAAAATCCATTGAGCGATAGGCTGAGGCATAGGGATTTGACCTGACTGGCACATGGAAGATTGCACCTCAACCACATGGGGTGGATGGCTGCTGAATGATTGACCAGGGAAGGCATCGGGGGCCATGGATGAATTCTCCTATAGATTGAGTACATCCTTAGTTAAGAATACCCTCTGGTTCTGAACCATTGCTGATAAATTCCTGTGATCATTGTTTTTCGACAATGTGTTTTATCTCACTTAGAAGTAGTGATCCGCTTATTGTTCAACCCTCATCAGAGCTGGCAGCATTGACCTCCAGCCCTGACTGGTCATGGACCTTAAATGGGATCTAAGCACAGCGCTACACCAAATGCCGACAACGACACTCAATGTTGCACTTACTAAAAATACCCTTCATATGTTTTTTGACCGTATTGAGGGTAATCACCAATTCCTTACTCACCTCTCGGTAAGAGAGACCCTGTAAATACAGCTCCCATACCTCAGTCTCACGGGTAGTCAAGCCATAGCGATAGGCATCACACACAGCTCGGTGATGAGCGATCTGGGTTAGATCCTCAATCGTTACTAGAATGCATTTTTCTGGTTGGTCCGCTAGGTTAATCCACTCTGTCTTGAGATAGAGACGAATACCTCCCGGCAGAAAAACCGTGTCGTACAGCTGCAACGCATGGTCAGGAAAGTCAACACAGCTATCGATGAGAAAATGACACAGGGTTGTCACCTGATCCGGCAATTGCATCCCAGATGTCCTCTCTGGGGAACCAAAAGCTTGCCCTGGGGACGCTTTTGCCAAGAGAACAAAAAAGTCTTCAGCCTTGGTTGTACTCCGCAGCAGCTGACCAGCTTGATCAAAGAGCACAAATCCCCGAAATGGGAAAACTTGCCCTAGCAAAACTTCAAAAATTAAATCCAGATTGTCAGCCCTGATGGTGGCCAATGGTGAACCATTGACCAATTGATCGGGGAGCACCTCCTCCATAGGAGAGGTGAGATCTATAAGGTCGCCGAGGTGGCTGAGAGTTGCCGATTTTAACACCATGATTCTGCTGGAAAATGGGGAACAGGTGATCAGCCGCTATTGCGCCTTTGTTGACTTAGGAGGTGAACCGGTTTGTCAGAAATTTGTCAGAAATACTACAAACCGGCATCGTGCCGATGGCTGCCTTGGTTCAACAACGCCCCAATGTCTAGCTGGCAAGAGGGCATGCGTTAGACTTGCGACTGATCACATTTCTACCTTAAGCAACTTGGCTAAGGTTATCTACGAGCGGGATGTAGCAAGCGGCCATGGCCAGCAGTCGCGATCAAAGACGTGGTATTCGAACCAGCTGGGAGTGACAGCCACTAGGGGGATGAGCTAGTATCAAGCTGGGTGAAGTAGGGGTGAAGCAAAATCAAATCATCCCTCAGGACCGGCTAATCGTCAGGACATACAGGAGTCTCACTGCCATGAATCATGACCTCAGGCCTCATGCTGTGGAGAACTGGTTTCCGCTAGATGTACAAAAACAATACATTGACCAGATTGTTCACCAGCCCGGTTTAAAGATAACCCTGAGACAGGCCACGTATTTTGTTCGCCTGTGGGGCTATGGCTATCTAACTCAGCATGGGGCGGATCATGTCCCCATCACTTGCCTAAGTCGACAAATTGGTAGCTTTTATTGCTCCCACAGCGATGCGGCGGACTTGTTCTATACTCAAACCCAAGGCACCCCCAGGGCCGCCGGGCAAATGATCGATAAGCTGGCCGCCAAGAATTTGCTCAGACGGAGTGAGGCGGATGGTGTGGCCACCAGGCTGAGTTTGAAAATTCCCCAGAGCTTTGAACTGCCGGAGATCGTGGAGGATGACACCTTTTATACCGATGCCTTTGACCCGCGCAATGATGCCTTAATGGTGGCCAGCTTTTTAGAAAAGCTCTATAGCTATGACCATGAACGCCCTGAGGCCATGCTCCACAACATTAAAAAAGGACTGCGCCAATGGGCTCGCCTGTATCCGGCCGGTTTACGGGTATTAAGACGCGCCTCTAATCAAGAACCCGTGGGATTTGCGGCCTTTTTTCCACCCCACCCCGATTCAGAAGAAAAGTTTGACCTGCCCCCCAGTCGCAGCTTGCATCTGAGCCGCCTTGACCTGCAGGAAGAAGACCCGATTCAAGTGGCGGAGAAAGGAGATCCTGACTGTTACACCGTTTTTGTACGCAGTTGGCAAATTCAACCGGCGGTGTGGACCTATGAAAACGCCTGCGAATTGATTAAGGATTCCCAGGCCACCTTGGCCAAAATTCGCGAAGATTTTCCTAACATGAGTGATATTTACACCATGGCCATTCATCCCCTATCGGAAGACTTGGCTCTGACCCTGGGATTTCGCACCATGAAGGTAGATCCTGACTCTTCCTTGAGTTGGCTTTCGATGCCATTAGACCGATTTCTAGCGTTAGATTATGAAGACGTTCTATTAAACTTCAACTATAGTCATCACTACGGTTAAAGGGTTGCTCCCTGTCCTCACATGGGTCGCTGCCCATGGCTGTGGCTAGGCACCGGCACTATGGGCATAAAACTACAGGCCATATGGCCTAAGTGGTTTACCGCCCATGGCAAAAATACAACTCCCCTTTAGAATAAAATGGTTCTCATGTACTTAAGCTACGATGACTCGCGCTAAACAATCCCCTATTCGTTCCACCTTAACGCCACGACCCAAATCTACCTACACCACCGGTAAGTTCAAGTCCTTTCGGCAGCTGCCTTACCACATTGCCCTGAGCCAAGCAGCCCGCTTGGAGGCCTGGACCGAGGAAGTACAGGGGGTGGGTGGCCCAGCCGAAGCGACCAATAGCGATGATTTTGATCCTAATCTCATGGAACGCCAGTAGGCTTCAGCCAGATTTTATAGGCTCCAGAGAAATTCGATGAAAAGGCCCTCACCGTATTGGTAGGGCGAACGCACACGTTTCTTAATAATTATCAAACAGAGGATTAAGAAGCCATAGGATCTAAGGCAACCTCGTTTGCCCATGGATGCCTGGTATGACTCAATCTACTATTGCCACGTTGAAAG
>NZ_JAYGIG010000203.1:0-3277 GCF_034932105.1 Leptothoe sp. PORK10 BA2
CGGGTTGAAATGATGCCGTATATCGCCCACTATTCCGTCAGACTAGTCTCAGCGATAAAGACGGGTGGACGATTACGGATGTGTTGAGGCAACAAGCCTTGAGGTCGAATCAACTATAGGCTTGTTGCCGATGACTTTATGCCCTATTGCTCAGCATCGTGTCCGCTGTGTGTATCCAATTTTGGGTTTATATGTAAATTAATTTACATTTTGTCAGCATGGCTTTGATTGAACCGCTATCCTTTGTAGGGTGCTACTTCAGTCTGTTTTGTTAGTTAAGGGATGAGCTATGCCTCGCAAGCCCAGCAATGATGATCCGGATAAGTCCACCAAGTCAAGGGTGCGCTTTATTTTTGAGCCAGACCGCAGCTCCCCCAACGGCATCACCTACAGCTGGCTGATTCATCGTACTTACAAGGGTAAAGAGAAAGCGGCCACTGCGGCTCGTGCTTTCTGGTTACCCTTTGCTTATCAGGATACGGGTAAGCATTCGGAGGCAGAGTTAAAGGACCTGGCCCGACAGTCTATTATTCGGATGGAAGAGCAAATTCAGCATTTACGGGAAACGTTTGGAATTGAGGCTCCGTCGAGCGAATCTGACCAGCCTCAGTTTCCAGAAATTAGTCCAATGGCAGTACCGACAGGAGAGATTTCTCTGTTGGCTCAAGCGGATCTACTCAACGACTTTTCAGATGTGTTGTAGGGAGTGATCATGGCAAAGTCTCCTAAGGCTGATAAAGAAACGACTGCAGAAGAGGCTCCATTGTTGCCTCGTGAACCTGATACGGAAAAGGGAAAGCAGGCTAGAGAGCAGTATTTAGTTCTAGCGAAGGCTGCTTTAAGAGTGAATTTTGAGGATTATCAGACGCTATTTCAGGCTTATGCGAGTGAGGATCCTGAGGATCAACAAACGGCGCAACAGCTGGACCGCACGGTTGCTCAAGTGGCGCTACAAGCGGGGCATTCTCCCCGGCAGGTGATTCAGTGTATTGCCCAGGGACCCTATGTGCAGTGTAAAACCAGGGGGCAATCGCCAGATGAGAAGAAGGCGGCTCTGCCTAAGCTACTGTACTATGCTAAGACGCAGGTAGATACGGCTCAGAAGCAGCGGTATACGGAATATGCGAATGCGGTGACTGGCAAAATTCAGAGCTACGCTGATCTGTATCGGGAGTCTGTGAGTAGTGACCTGGCGGCGATTCAGTTGGACCAACAGGTGGTGGCGGCGGCGTTGAGGGCTGGAGAGTCGGCTGAGGCGGTGACTCATTTGTTGTATCAGGGTCCCTATGCTCAGTTTCAGCAGAGTGTGAAGGGGATGGATGCGGGATCGTTGGATCAGTATGCTAAGGGGACTGTGGCTCAGGTGCAGTCGATTCAGTCGTTGCAGATATCGGGAGATGGTGGTGGAGTTGGGCGTAGGAAATCGCAAACCCCTAAAGCCCATTGCCAATCAAAATAAACGGAGCCCAATAGTAAGGATGCTCGAAGCCAGCCGCTGCCGTCTGCCGCCCCTCCACCATAATCGTTGCCCGTTGCTCAGGGCTGCTCACCAGACCAGACCCTCTACCAATCAGCGTTAACTGCGCCGCCTGCAATGCCTCCGCCTTCGTCATTCCCTGACTCAACGCCTCATAAAACGCCGTCATCAGTCGCTGCGTCCCCTCGTCGCTCACCGTCCACAGCGACGCCATTACCGACTTCGCCCCACTGAGCTGAAACTGATAGCCCAATCCTAAAATCTCCTCTCCATTACCCAGTCCGCCGACACCGGTTTCACAGGCACTCAGCACCACCAGATCCACATTGTTAAGCGACCAGGATTCCACATCTCGCAGCGTCGGCGTATCGCCATTGCCAAACAGAATAAACGAGTCTTCAGGCACACCAGGTACAAAAGCCGCATGGGTAGCAAAGTGCAAAATGTTGTACTGATAAAACTCCGGCTTAATCGCGCCTAGGTTAAAGTCGCGATCCAGGTAGCGAACCGCCGCAGGCAGCGCTGCAACCTCCAACCCAGCGCCGGGTAAACCTGAGAACCGATAGGTTCGCCCATTCACCTCTGGCGTATGCACCAGACTGGGATCTGCAAAGGCTGCTGCCAGAATATTTGGCGTCGCTCCATTGGTTTCGGTGATATCTGTCAGGGAACGGGCGATAATGTTGTGAACCTTAAAGCGCTGAGTTAACCAGGTCTCACCATCGTAGAGGGCCGCTAGGGGAATATAGCGCAACTGACCATCGGGTGCGTAGATAATGGTATCTACACCCGCCTCCGCCAGATCCGCTTCGAGCGGGGCAATCAGCCAGTCATAGAGTTGTTGGGCAGAGGTGGTGATGGCAGGACTGGCCGTAGTCAGGTCATCTCGAAACGCCAGAATCGCCTGATTCAGCTCTTCTCGACCCACGGGCACAGTTCGGCGCAACGGCGGAGAATCGGGCGTGGTAATCACCAGTTCCAGCCGATCTTCCAATACCAGGGGATAAAAGATTGCGGCATTCAGTTGCTTCAGCTCATCCCGCAAGCTATCGAGTTCATCCAAATTGAGGCTAGCCTCACGGGCTTCGTAGCTAAGTTGTTCTACCAGGGAGCGAATAGCAGAATCCCGGCTAAAGTTTCTAAAGTCCGCATTGATTTGCTCCAACAGCGTACCGAGCTGCGCCATCCGCGCTTTCTGCCCATCGGTTTGTTGACTGCTCTCAACCTGTTGTAGGGCGTCAAGCTCTTGACCCACTTCAATGGCCGACTTTTGCAATTCTCCCAATTGTGCCAGAATCGCTTCCTCCGGTCTCAGAAACTCCACGCCCTGGGAACTGTTGGCCGTGCGCTGAATGCCTCGGCGGTAATCGTCCAGTTCCTGGAGCTTCAGCAGGTCAAGAACACGTTGCGCTTCGATGATGCGATCTTGTTGTAAGAGGAGATCGGCCAAGAAGCGGTAATCATCAGCAACTGTTTCGGTATAGGACTGTTGCAGGTCGGTATCAAGACCCCGGATATCGCCGCGAATGGATTCGCGCACATCAACTGAAGCTTTGAGAAAGATGATCGCCAATTCAGGCTGTTCCTGAGTATTTAGAATTTTGGCAACTGTACTTAATGTTATTCCTTGGCCCCAACGATTATTGATTTCTTCTTGGATTAGTAAGCATCGCATCGTAACTACTCAGGCTGGGGTAGGAGAGTTATAGGGTTTCCAGAGAACAATCCCATGAGGGCATCCAGAACGTTATGCCCCTGTTTGCGTAGAGTGGATAGGTAACCGCGAATACGGCAGAACAT
>NZ_JAYGIG010000204.1:0-3163 GCF_034932105.1 Leptothoe sp. PORK10 BA2
CACTGAGTTTGATGCGACCCTTGGGCTTGCTCAAGGAGGTTACCAATTCCTATATTTGGATTACGCTAGCTGATAATCTCTGTAACCTGGGAAAACTCTCTAATTTTTTAAGCCTGAGTAGTTACAATTACTGAGGCTTGCCAAAACCGCATTGAGGATCTGGACTATTAGTGCACTGCACTTCCACGACAAATCCAAGATCGAGGCTATCGATCAGTTCTCGATCTCCTGACTGATCAAAACTAATTGTGTTTGGTCCTAAGAATCCATCAAAACTATTATCCTTCATAATATTAGCTATTCCTTCAACATCTTGGCGAGTGAGTATCTGACGTTCATCTGCTTCAGGCAATGGTAAATTCATTTTGCCGATTGCCCCTACTACTGCCATTACTGAATCATAGGCAAGTCCCGTTCTCCAGTTGAAACTACCAGGGCTAATTTTCCATATTCCGGAAGCTTCGTTTAAGAAAGGGTTTACCTTTCCAGTATTGATGCTTTGGTGCCAGGGAATTGCAACAATCATTCCCTCAGCTTTTGTTCCAAGTTCTGCTAATGTGTTGGCTCCAAAAACTGCATCTCCACCAAATAGAGCAGGCTTTTCATCGAAATCATCAAGGTTCAGAACTACTCGCTGAATATCACCGCTAATTTCTGTACTGGGAAGCAGTAAGACCGCATCTAAATCAGCCATCACTTCAGCACATCTGTTTGGCGAAAAGCCGCCCGGAGAGGACAAGTCACAAATATCAGGTGCACTAATATCTGCAATATTAGTAAGAGCTATTTTATTCTGAAGTTTTATCGACTGGCTGTAAGGCTCGTTGCTCTCGTAAACCATGCCAACTGTTTCGTATCCTCTCTCTTGGATAACTTTCGCAAGATCTTGTGCAGCTCTACTATCAGTATTGGCTAGTCTAAATACAGAATCTTTATCTAACTGAAACGCATCACCTCTAACGGCTGTACTTGTCGATGATACGGAAATTATCCCAGACCCAGCATAGATATCTGATGCCCTCTTAGTTGTATCGCTGGTAGAAGTCAATACTGCAAAAATAGCGGAGTCAGCTTCCAGGGCTTTTGCAATATCTTCAGTTAGTTTGTATTTATCTTGATGAGAAGTACTAGGTGTATCATTGGCAACTTGAATCTGGATTAACCGACCATCAATGCCACCTCCATTTTGATTCAGAGTCTCTTGCCCTTGAGCATACCCTCGTAAAAGCTCAAGGGCAAGAGAAACGGTATCGCTATGGCCTAGTGGAGCAACCGCAGCAATTCGGATAAATGGCTTGCCAGAGTTGAATACTCTGGCATTATTCAGATAGATCAGAGCCTCGGGATCGGAAGGGCAAACCTTTCGATATTCTTCAAATTTTCCGATGACCTCACCCCAGTTTTCTGAACCTGAGTTTGAATTATAGGCAGATCGAAATGCAGTAACGGCGTCCTCTTTCAGGTTTTTATTTGGAAAACATCCAACATAAGCCTCACCCTCTTCATCTTGCCAGATTGCAGAATCAATCAGACGATCTTCTCCAATAGAAATATATTCTGGTGTAAGGCTGGAACCAACCTTTTGTGGCCACAACAATGGTGGAATTATAAATGCAGCCACCCCTACGGCCATTACACTCACGCCAATTGCAGCCCACTTTTTCCAATCCTTATCACTCTTCTTCCCATTTTCCTTATCAGTAATAGGAGGATTGGGAACGTAAGGCTTAGGTGGAAGTGGAGGTGCAGTAAGATCTGGCCAGACCAACTCTGGCTGACTTTGGCTTTGGCAAATAATCGGCAACCAGGAGGCGGAGGGATAGTTATCCTCTAGCTCAATCAGCTTTGTGCGAGCTCTTCTGAGAGCAGAGTAAAGGGGCTTTCCTGTTGAAAAATTCTCAAAGAAAGTGCCAAGGAACGCTGTTGCTACTGGATCGGGAACTGACTCTCTAAAGAGAACTGTATACGGCAGGCGAATCCTAACCAAAAAATCGGCTAGTCCTAACCCGTCGCAAGAGTTAAAGATGGCCAGTTTTAGTCCCCGGTCAATGGCTTCTAATAGTCTAGGTTGAAGAACAGTAAGTGTGCAGTAGTTATCATTTCCCAAATAAAGATAACCATCACGATATTCTCTGTCGCTAGAGCTATGGCCTGCGTAGAAAAGAATATCATAGGAATCTTGGGTCAATGCTCTCAGTAAGTCAGCAGAGGTAAGTGGTGATGCTTTATCACTCTCAGATTCTGGCTCTTCTAGGTTTGGAGGTAGTACATGAACTTCAGCCCCAAAGTCTCTTAGCCTCGCTAATGTTGCTCGGTCTTTGCCTAAGTCCAAATCACCTTCGTCACTACCAAAAATAGCTAAAACTTTGATAGGCGTAGTTAAAGATGAACCTTCACGAAAAGCATTAGCAGACAAAGCAATTTCAGCTTTATTGAAAAAATCAGTTTGAACTAAGTCCCATAAATGCCAAGGTAAACGCCTGAGGATATAGTTTTGCTCCAGCTGGGGGGTATTGAACTCAAAAAAGATTGGCAAAGATTGATCTCGCTGAACTTCGGCTTTACCCGTAATCCAGAATCGCAAGTTTTCAAACGATCCCTCGTTTTGAAACCAATTTTCTCTCAAATATCGACGCAGATCTACGGCAGCAGTTCTTGCATTTTCTACAGATGAGGAGTAGTGAGTTTCTACATCTTCTGGAACATTAATTTTGCGGGTCTTAACGTCATAATCACTAGCTGTCCACGCCTGCCCCCCTGATGCATCACGCAATCTGCCTCTGGCCTTTTCAGATTTGAGATAGCTAGATTGCCATTCCTGATATAGCGCTGGTAGCTCTAGTGCAGGGGGAGTCCTACGATATGGAGAGGTATCGAGCCTTTCACCCGCTTCTGGATATCGATGAATCTGCCTTCCATCTTTTAGAATAAGAGCATCAAAATCGAACCCTGCTTCAAACGTACCAGCGACAAAACGAACAACGACAGCAATATTGGAAGAGGTATGATGCAACTGATTCATGAGGGCAACCTATATAACTGGACAATGACAAGTTTCTGTTTTGCTTCTGCCCCGTTCTCAAGCGGCTAAATCAGGTGGGTCAAGGGTTTTAGACATCTCAGTTTTATTAGCCAGTAATTTAGTCAAAAGTAGAGTGGGTCT